>CAZKZG010000082.1:0-7803 GCA_964557215.1 uncultured Candidatus Nitrosopelagicus sp.
AGTAAAAAACAAAATGCAGGTGCAGTTCTGATTCGTGGAATACATCCACAAAATGGAATAAAAATAATGAAAAAAAATAGGGGTGTTAAAAACATGAAAGATATTTCAAATGGACCAGGAAAATTAACAATTGCTATGGGAATAACTATGAAGCAACATAACAAGGATTTAACAAAAAAATCTGAATTATTCATAAGTGATGGAATAAAACCAAAAAAAATTTATCAGAAATCACGAATTGGCATTTCTAAAGGTGTGGAAAAACAGTGGAATTTTAGTATGAACGTAAAAGATCATTTTTGATTATCATCATCTAATGTCCATGGCATAAATCTTCCAAGTATCTTTGACCAATCCAAGCGAAGTAATAATATGACTACAAGAGTCATAGAAACACCAAAAATTATGATTCCTATCAAAATAGGCCAAGGGTTTTCAAGATCATCTGCTGAAGTAATTCCAAAACTAGCAAAAATAGGATCTACTATGGAATCACTAAGATAATGAGAGGATAATACAAGAATGTAGCATAAAAGAAGTTTTCCTAAAAGTGTTGAGATAAAGAATCTACGTGGATTATATTTTGCAAGACCTAATGGGACATAAACTAAATCATCAGGTATTGGGGTTGCTGCAGCAACAAATGCTGCGGCTGCACCATATTTTTTAACTAGTCTTTGGAAAGGTAACATCCTTGTCTTTGTTTTTTCAGAAATTATTCTTCTTCCACCATAACTAGCATAGAAAATAATTTGTTTGGCAAGTGTGGCAGTTACTGCAGCTAATATTGCTAAAATATGAATGTCGAATTGATCACCTACTGACATAGTAACTAGAAGAATAAACGAAGGAATTGGAACAAATGGAATTAATGAACCCAAAAAACTAACCAAAGCTAAACCGAGATAGCCAACTTCAGGTGAAAAAAATGGAAAGAAATCCCAAATATCCAATGGTTATCAAGTTTTTTTTTCAGTATTAAAAGATACTATCACTAAAATATTGCAAAAAGTAATAATAAATAATTTGACAGAAAATGAAAATCGTGAGATTTGTGATCTAATTTCAAAAATCAGCCCATACATTAGATTTGTTGGTGTAATCAGTAAGACCGGTGAATTACTCTCACATTTTAGGAGGGAGAACATAACACCACTTTTAGATCAAAAAAGAACACGTTACCAATTTGCACAAATTGCTATCAAAACTGAACTAGAAGAGCAATTTGATGATCAGTTAGGTGATACAGAGTTTGTATGGGAAGAAAGAACCAAAATACAAACAATAGCATTTGCAATTTCATCAAAGCGAATTTGGATTACAATTGAGAAAAATGTTATTCGATCTGAAATGCTTAGAATAATTGATTCTTGTCTACCAATTGTAAAGCGCTATTCATAGAGCCAGCAAAGGACATAGCCACTCTTTGTATTAATCTTAGGTGGATCTTTTTTGCATTTATCCATAGCCTCAGGACAACGGTTGTAAAACATGCATCCCTCATCTGGATTTATCAAATTAGGTGGAATGCCAGGAATATATTTTGATTTTGTATCTCGTGATAAACTAGGTATTGATTCAATCAAGCCTTTTGTATAGGGATGTTTTGGCTCAAGAAAAATTTCAGACGAGTCACCAAACTCAACCATTCGTCCTCCATACATTATTCCAATTTTTTCGGCAACTTCAGATAAAACAGCCAAGTCATGAGAAATTATCATAAATGATTGCCCATCTTTTTTTAATTTTTTGAAGAGATTAACAATTTGTGCTTGAATTAATACATCTAGTGCAGTTGTTGGTTCATCGGCAATTACAAATTTGGGTTTTAAAATTAGAGCCATTGCAATAACCACACGTTGTTTCATTCCCCCGCTCAATTCATGTGGAAATTTCTTTAAAATAGATTCATTTAGATTGACTGATGCTAATGATTCTAAGATAATTTTTTCTGAATCATCTTCAAAATCATGTTGTTTTAATACTTCATTAAATTGCTCTTTAATTGAAAAAACAGGATCAAGTGAATTCATAGCACCTTGAAAAACCATCGATATCTCCTTCCAACGAATATTTTTATCAAAATCAGAATTTGGAATTTCAAGTAAAGATTCTCCATTAAAATTAATTTGTCCTGAATAAATTTTTCCATTTGTGATCATTCGGATTATGGATAAGCCAAGTGTGCTTTTTCCACATGCACTTTCACCAGCAATTCCAATTGATTCACCCTTGTCAATTGCAAAGTTTACATCCTCTATCGCATGTACCAAACCTTTAGAAGTATTATAACGCGTAGTGAGATTTTTAACTGAAATAAAACCCATAATGCCATTTAGTATAGGTTAGATTAAGTTTTTACTTGTGTGTATTTTCAACATTACATGGATATTTCAAGAACACACCTTATTGAGGAGTTAAATTCATCCATGGAAGGGCAAGATGTGTTATTTGGAGGGTGGGTAGTAGACCTTCGAAAACTTGGTAAGATGGCATTTTTGACGATTAGAGATGTCACGGGAATGTGTCAGGTAATTGTCAAAGGCGATTCCATGAGTTTGCTTGAGGGATTAAACAGACAAAGTGTTGTAAGAATAAAAGGTAAAGTACAAGCAAGTAAAGCAAAAGATTTTGAATTTGAGATTGCAGCAATAGAACTTCAAATACTTGCAAAAGCAGAATATCCACTTCCTATAGATCCTATTGGAAGATTAGAGAGTGACATAGACAATAGATTAAATTCAAGAGCTCTTGATATGAGAAATCAAAAAACAGCTTCAATCTTTAAACTAAGAAGTCATGTTTTGGCATCAATTCGGGAGACATTAGTTAAAAAAAAATTCATTGAGATAACCACACCAAAAATTATTGGCAGTGCAAGTGAAGGTGGTGCAGATTTATTTAGTCTAGATTATTTTGGGAAAAAAGCATACTTAGCTCAGAGCCCACAATTATACAAAGAACAAATGACAATAGGGTTAGAAAGAGTGTTTGAAATATCATCATTTTATAGAGCTGAGAAATCACATACAGGGAGACATCTAAGTGAGTTTACAAGTGTAGACATTGAAGCTGCAATGATGGATTATACAGACGTCATGGATGTATTAGAATCAATTATCATTGATGTGTTTAAAAATACATATGCAAATTGTAAAACAGAACAAAAAGAAATTGGACATGAGATTAAAGTTCCCGATTCTCCATTTGAAAGAATAACATACACACAAGCATTAGACGAATTAAGCAGTTTGGACATTAAATTAGAATTTGGGGAAGATTTGCAAGATGCACATCTACGAAGTTTAGGTGAGAAACACAAAGAATTTTTCTTTTTGACAGATTGGCCAATGAAACTAAAACCATTTTACATCCATGAAAGAGATGATGACCCTACACTTTCACGTTCATTTGACTTACAGTATGGATATTTAGAATTGTCTTCAGGTGGAAGAAGACTACATAATCCAGAGCAATTGAAATCTAGGTTAAAAGAACAGAATTTAGATCCTGCCAGTTTTGAAGAGCATCTTAAGACGTTTGGATGGGGAATGCCACCACATTCAGGTTGGGGTATGGGATTAGATAGACTCATGACTGTTTTAACTGGAATTGATAATGTAAGAGAAGTAACTTTGTATCCAAGAGACCCTGATAGACTCAAACCATAAAACTAATAATTTTTTTATCTAATGAAAACAATTTCTAGTATGAAACAATGTCAGTTTTGTGGATCATCTTTTGGTGAGAGAAGATGTTATTTTTGCGAAAAAACATGTTGTACATCATGTATGACTGATGATCACTCTAGATGTAAACAATGCTTCATTCAAAAAAGAAAGCTAGGAATTTCACAGATTCTTAAGAAAAATAAGATTTTACTAGGATTCATAGGATTTCTATGGTTTTATACTGTATATCCAGGTCCATTCATTCCTGGATTTGATCCAATGTTTTATTGGATATCCTTAGTTGCAGCAATTTTGATAATGATACCAATTTGCTTAATGCTATTCTTTTGGTCACTTAATCCACCCGCATCAGATATCAAAAAGACAAAAGATTAACAGGCACAGTAACTGCAAAAAAATAGATGAAAAAAACAATCATTGATGACTAGAACTATTAATGATCATAATTTATCTTGATTTCATATGAGCGTAAGTTACGAAGACCGTAGTAGAGCCGCAAAAATAGGTTGGATTGGACATGATCTAGCTTCGCTGAAAAGAAGTTATGCATCAGTAAAGGGCTGGAAGACTAGAAGAAGAAACATTTAGTTTGATTAGATTAATCTATTTGTAATTTCTTTAGTGAACTCCCTAGTTGACATATTACCACCAACGTCTTTAGTGGTAATTCCTGATTCTATTACTTGTAGTATTGTTTCTTCTAATTTTTTTGATGCAACGATTGAATTTTGATCATTGTTTTTATTGCCCAACCATTCTAGCATCATCTTAATTGATAGTATGAATGAAGTTGGGTTTGCAATGTTTGTCCCAGCTATATCGAATGCAGCTCCATGCACTGGTTCAAACAAACCAAAATTATCACCTAAATTTGCAGCAGGTGCCATTCCTAGGCCACCAACAACCTGTGATGACTCATCTGAAAGTATGTCACCAAACAAATTAGTCGTTACAATCACGTCAAATTCCTGAGGCTGTCTAATCAAATTCATAGAGCATGCATCTACATACATCTGATCAAATTCGATATTGGAGAATTCATTGGCTATAGATTCACAGCTTGCAGCAAATAAACCGTCTGTCTTTTTCATTACATTTGATTTGTGTACGCATGTAACACGTTTTTTCTGATTCCTTTGAATAGCAGTTTCAAATGCATGTCTTGCAATTCTTTTTGATGCTTTTTCACTAATTACTCTCAATGCAACTGCAGAATCATCAATTGTAAATTCTTGACCAGTATAAAGATCCTCAGTGTTTTCCCTTACAATTACTAAATCAATATCATTTCGTAAAGATGGTGTATTTGGATATGACTTAGCAGGACGAATGTTTGCATAAAGATCAAGCTTTCTCCTAAGTACTACAATTACATCTGCCGCACTTTCTCCAACTGGTGCCTTTAAACATGCATCAGATGTTTTAATTGATTGAAAAGTTTCATCAGGTAATGCTTTGGAATATTTTTTTAATGCTACATCACCAGCTTCCAAAGAAATAATCTCTGTCTTGACATCTAATTCATCATGTATGGTTTCAAGTACAGAAATAGCAGATTCTGATAACTCAGGTCCAATCCCGTCACCAGTGATTAATGATATATTATACATTTTGATCCTCCTTGATATTTTCTATCGATTAAACTTTCTTTTCTTTTAGTAGACCCTTTAACATTATTCTATTAATTCCATCAACCATTGCTTGTACGCTTGTAGTTACAATGTCTTCACCAACTGACTTAGAGGATATTATATTACCACGTGCATCCTCTACTTTTACTGTGACTTCACATAATGCATTAGCACCGCCGGATATGGAATCCAATCTGTATTCTTTTAATCTAACTTCATCAGTTATCTGTCCAGTGATTTTTTGAATTGCATTTAATGATGCATCTACAGGCCCTACACCATAATCAGTAGCGACCATCTCTTTTCCATCAATGTTTAATTTGACAAAGGCGTATGGCATTGTACCTACACCGGTAGAAACAGAAAAACCTGTTAATTGAACAATTCTCTTTAGTTTATTTTCCCCAATCACTTCATTTGCTAAAGAAAGTAACTCAACTTCAGTTACTTGCTTTCCTTGATCACCAATATTTTTAACCTTCTCAAGAATTTTTTTTGTTTGTTCTTCATCAGGTGTTATGCCATATTCTTTTAACATTGCATTCATACCGTGAATACCTGCATGTTTTCCTACTTGCAACCAACGAGTTCTGCCGACAATTTCAGGGCTTATAGGCTCATATGTTAAAGGATTGTTTAACACACCATGTGTATGAATACCTGATTCATGACCAAATGCATTTTCACCTTCTATAGCCTTGTTTGGTTGAACAGTAATTCCCACTATTTTTGATACATACCTTGATGTTTCATATAGTAATTCTTTATTGATATTAGTATCCCACTTCTGCTCGAATTGTAAACTATTCAATGCCATTACAAATTCCTCTAATGATGCATTTCCTGCACGCTCACCAATACCATTAATTGTAACATGTGCACATTCTGCGCCAGCTTGTATTCCAGAAATTGCATTTGCTACAGCTAGTCCAAAATCGTTATGACAATGTACACTGATTGGTAATTTTGTTGCATCAATTGCATCTCTAGTAATTTCTGCAATATACTGTGGAGTAGAATATCCTACAGTGTCAGGAATATCAATTCTATCTGCACCAGCTTTAGCTACTTCACCAAAAACTTTTTTTAAGAATTCTCTATCCGTTCAAGTTGCATCTTCTGCAGAAAATTCAACCTGTAAACCTCTTGATTTTCCATACTCCACTGCATCAATTGCCTTTTCTAATGCTTGTTCACGTGTCATTTTTAATTTATATTCTAAATGAATGTCAGATGTTGCAATGAAAGTATGAATATAATTTAACCCACAATCTACTGCTGCATCAATATCTTTTCTGTTTGTTCTTGCTAAACCACATAATTCTGCTTGCAAATTTTCACTTGTAATCATCTTTACTGCATTACGTTCACCATCAGAAATAACAGGAAAGCCTGTTTCTATAGCATCAATTCCTAATGCATCTAGTTTTTTTGCAATATTCAATTTTTTTTCAGGAGATAGTGAAACACCTGGTGTTTGTTCTCCATCTCTTAATGTTGTATCGAATATTCTAACTTTCAATGCTTGCTCCTCTGTAATGCCGTAATTCCAGTACGTGCAATTTCTAAAATTCAAAACTTTTTTGCTAATTCCTCAAAGGCCGCAATCTGATGTGGTGTTGATGTCATTTCAACCATAATTGATTCTTTTTTAGCATCATGAATTTTTGCATCATATGCACTAGCTAACCTGTTAATTTCCATACTATCTTCTGGTTTACTCACTTTTATCTTAAACATGACTAATTCCCTATACACCGTATTGTTTTCATCTAACCTGTGAACTTCTATCGTATCAATCATCTTATCAAGTTGTTTTACTATTTGTGCAATTTGTTTTTCATCACCGATAGTTGTTATAGTCATTCTAGAAAACTTTGGATCTTGTGTTACGCCTACAGATATGCTATCTATATTAAAATTCCTAGAACGGAAAAGATGAGTAACCTTGAATAAAATTCCTGGTTTATTTTCAACTTTAATTGATAATATTGCCCACATTTTGATCACTATGAAGGTAAAATCATTTCCTTTAATGATGTTCCAGGTGCCACGAATGGTAAAACGTCTTCTTCAGTATCTATTGGAATGTCAATAACAGTTGCATCGTCACTGTTTTATCCAGATTTTATTGCTTTTTCTAATTCGTCCATTGACTGTGCACGTATTCCTTGTGCACCATATGATTCTGCCAATTTAACATAGTCTGGACATTTCTTTAAATCAATACCAATCATTCGCCTATCATAGAATGTTCTTTGCCATTGTGCTACCATTCCCAAAGAGAAATTGTTGATTAAGAAAACAATAACTGGTAAACCCTCCAATACAGATGTAGCAAGTGAATGCTCTGTCATGTTAAAACTACCATCACCCGCAATGTCAACAACTGGAACATCAGGACGCGCGGTTTTTGCACCTATTGCAGCTGGAAATCCCCAACCCATTGTACCCAAACCAGTTGAACTGAAAAATGTACC
>CAZKZG010000083.1:0-10145 GCA_964557215.1 uncultured Candidatus Nitrosopelagicus sp.
TTCAGAAATATGATCAAAATCAATTCCCATTGGGTTAACAGTTGCTTTAACTTTAACACGTGCATCTTTACTTAATTCTCTGAGAAATTCCTCGCCTGAATCTCCAATAGTATTATAATTTACACCTGACAGATGTGCCCACTTTATTGGAATTAGTTTTTCTGCGTTAGTTGCTTCGCCTGTTGCAAGTAATATGCGATATGCAGTTTGTAATGTCTCACCCATTTCGCCGTTTAGTGCTTTTTGTTCTTCTTTTGTTAATTCCATTGTAATTCAACGGTTTTACAGATATAAGACTTGTACGTCATACTCACGTATGAAAAGAATTCTAAACGGCATGGTAAAAACGATGGATATTGTAAAACCCCCAAGAATAACTGCTTTACAAGATTTGCATGATGCAGAAGATCGTGGTCCATTTAGCATTCTAATTGGAACCATACTGTCAGCTAGAGCAAAGGATGAATCAACTAGTCGAATTGTAAAAGAATTATTCAAAGTCTATAAAAATTCTAAACAGTTAGCAAATGCCAAAGTAAAAGATGTTGAAAGAATTATCAAATCAATTGGATTCTATCATGTGAAAGCTAAAAGAATAATTGAAGTAGCAAAAATAATTGATTCTAAATACAAAGGAAAGGTTCCAGATGATCTTGAAAAATTAGTGGGATTGCCTGGTGTTGGAAGAAAAACCGCAAATTGTGTTCTAGTTTATGCTTATGAAAAACCAGCTATACCTGTTGATATTCACGTACATAGAATTTCAAATAGATTGGGATTAGTTAAAACGAAAAATCCTGAAGAGACCGAATTTGAATTAATGAAAATAATTCCTAAAAGACTTTGGCTTGATATTAATGAAACATTTGTAAAATATGGTCAAAATATCTGTAAACCAATATCACCAATGTGTACTGTTTGCAAAATTAAGAACTCATGCAAATATTACAAAACTAAGAAGAACGCTTCTTAGTAACTAGAAGAATTACAATTCCTATTCCTATGCATCCTACAATTATGAATGGAAACATATGAAGTGACCCCTCCTTTGGATCTCCTGATAAGATTTCTAAATTAAGATATCCAGCAGTAGTTGCAGGTGGATCTTGACTGCCTTCCATACCCCAAACGGAATATGCTTTTATCTCAAATTCTTCAATGTCAAGATTAGAAAGTACTATTCTTTCTCCATTGTTTACAGTCAATCCTGCTGTATCTGAATATGCTAGAATTACTTTGGCTCCTGGTAGCCAGCCTCTATCTAACTTGTTGTGAACAACAACATATCCCTCTTCTGGTAATTGAACTGCTATCCAGAATTTTTTATCAGGTGGGCTTCCCATTCCAATTTCAACGAATTTATTCTCAATTGTTGCATCATAGAATCTGATAACACCGTTCCCATTTGGATTACCGTATAACAGTTCGTTAACTAGATTCACTTGCCAGCTAACATCATGAATATCATCAAATGGAATAATTACTTGTTCCCGTGCTGGTTTGTTAAAATCGTTATAATCAATATCAATATTTACCATTGATAGTGTAGGATTTTTTGATTCTTCCTGTGCAAATGCTGGGAGTATCATTAATGAAATCAGAAATACTAAGAAAACTTTGTACTTCATCTACTCAACAAATGGTTTTTCAAAGTCTATGATAACTTTGGCAACTTCTGGTCGTAAAATAAATTCAGATGGTGATTGGCCATTTTGAATCATCTCACGAAGTTTTGTTCCACTTATTTGTTCACGTGAATCAGCGTCATGTGGACAAACCTTTGGATTGGTGAATGTTAAACATTTTTTGCAATAGAAAAATGCTGGGAAAAATATTGGTTGTATCTCTAATTCAGGATAATCACTGAAAATTTTATGTGCCGCAAAAGGATCATAAAAATTTCCAACTCCTGCATGATCTCTTCCAATAATAATATGAGTACAACCATAATTTTGTCTCATTATCGCATGATGTATGGCTTCTTTTGGTCCAGCATATTTCATTTCAGTATGTAATGTAGATAATTGACATCTGTTCTCAGGATAGTAATTTGCAATCATGGTTTCATATGCCTTTACAATAATCTCATCTTTGAAATCTCCTGCTTTTTTCTTTCCAATTAGAGGATTTACAAATACACCATCACGTGTAGTAATTGCTGTTTTTTGAAGCATCTCATGTGCAACATGTGGTGGATTTCTTGTTTGGAATGCAACTATGGTATTCCATCCTGCATCTTCAAAGGCTTTCCTTGTTTCAATTGGTGTCATTCTGTGTTTTCTAATTTCATTTTCATTTTGTCTTTGAATAAAGTCAATTTTTCCTCCTACAAGAAAATCCTTCATGGAGTTGGTCTTTGCGACGCCAGGATGTGATTCATCGTTTGTTCCATAAACTCTAGTGGCAGTAGTTTGTTTATCATAAGAGTAAACATCTTCTACGTGTAAAACTGCAATTCCTGTACCATCTGGATTTTTGAGAAGTACGTCACCTGCATCTTTCATCTTTTTTCCAGTTTCTTCATTAACATCCAAAACAGTTGGAATTGTCCATGCGATGTTATTTTCTAATCTTCCCTTTGAAAGAACAGATTCAAAATCTTGTTTATTTAGAAATCCTTCTAGTGGACTAAAAATTCCGTCTGCAATATTTTCAACATCATTTGCAAGATCAGCCGAAATATCAATACTAAATAATCCAGAAGGATCAGATTCTGTAACACGATTTACTAGTTTTCCACCATGAGCATTAATCAATATGAAACGATTTTGTATGATTAATTTATTTGTCGTGGTTCATATGAAGCCCACATTCTTTGTTTGTGTCATTTTCCCACCACCAGCGACCGGCTCTAATATCCTCACCGATCTTGATTGGTCGTGTACAAGGTTCACACCCAATGCTAGGATAACCCTGATCTAACATTTTGTTATATGGGCAGTTGTTTGATTTTATGTAATCCCATGTTTGCTCATACGTCCAATTGATGATTGGATTAACTTTCACAATGTCTCCGTGCATTTCATCAATTTCAAGCATTTTTGCATCTGAACGATTTGTATTTTGATCACTTCTTAGTCCAGTAATCCAGCCATCAAGTGTTTCAAGCATCTTGTTCATTGGATGTACCTTTCTTATAGCACAGCAAAGTTTCCTGTTCTCAATACTATCGTAAAAACAGTCTAGACCTTTTTCTTTGACCATTTTTTCAACTTCCTGTTCGTCAGGATACAACATCTCAATCTTTGTGTTATAACGTTTCTGAACTTCATCCATTACATCGAAAGTTGCTTGAGGCAATCTGCCTGTTTCAAGTGTAAATAATCTTGCATCAGAATTAATCTTAAACATCATATCAATAATTGCTGCATCTTCTGCACCAAAACTCGAAGCTTTTGCTAATTTTGGGTGAAGATTATCAAAAGCCCACGTTAAACATTCCTCAGGAGTGATAATTGTTTTATTGATATCATCTAATTCGCTCTGAGTAAATTTTCCCATAGTTTGTATGAGATAATGATCTATTATAATTATACGAGAATTAGCTAAAATTAAGAAATGCTGTAAAATATAAAACTGCTATTGATTAAAAAACTGGATGAGTAATAACACATACATAGTAATTTTTCCCTCTCTGTTTGCCAAAAACAAGATCAGCCTATTAATGGCAAATATTAAAAAAATTTTAAAAATTCAAAATCAAAATTTTACTAAAATTTCTAGAGATGGAAATCTAATTCTTGTTGATGCAAATGATCCTGTTTTTGCATCAAGTGCAATAGGTTTACTTTTCGGAATAAAAGAAATCATAATTGCAAGACAAATAAAAAATGATTTCAAAAATGTTGTTGATGAGATCACCAAAGTTGGTTCTAGTCTTTTATTAAAAGGCGAAAAGTTCTATGTTAGCGTAGATGGTATTCCTAAAGGATATGTAATAAAAGATGTCGAATTATCAGCAACATCATCATTAATTGAAAAAAATAAATCAAATAATGCTAAACCTGGGACAAAAGAGAAGCATGACAAGCTGCTATTCGCGTATATAACAAAATCTAATGCATATGTTAGTATTTTCAACGATAAAGGATTGGGAGGTGCTGTAAATAACTCACAGAGTCAAAAAATTATTTGTGGAATCTTTGACGAGTTTTCAGCAATAGCATGTTTTGAGACAATTAAACAAGGCTTTGATGTAAAAATTATTGTATTTTACAATACTCATTCAAACCTAATTACTCTAGTAAAAATACTGAGTAAAATTCTCCCAAGAACACTACAAGTAAAATCACAGATAGATTTCTGCAAAGTAAATACTGACAATGATCTGGAATCGAAAAATATTGTTTTTACCAAAGTTCTTGCAAAAGTTGCAATAGATGAAAAAATTTTGTTTGTCTCATTACCATTATCTCCATTAATTTTTCCTTCATCAATCATTAAAAAATTACAGACAGATGTTTTTGAATTAGGTTTAACACCGATTATGCCACTTTCTGGAATTGATTCTGAATTATTTAGGAATTTAAATGAAATTGGATTGGAAAAACATATTATAAAAATTGAAAAACTTTTACAAACAAAAATTATTCCTAGACAAAAAGGAGTGATTTCAAATAAGGAAATACAGAGTATTATTAGAAATAAAAAAGCCATTACTGTAAAATTTGGCCCAAATATTGTTCATGACATGTTAGATTTGGTGGAAACCAAACACTGAAAATTTAAAACGGTAAATTTGATTTGGTAACATGAAAAAAATAGGCGAGTTTATCTATCCGTGGGGAAATGGACACTATTCTAGAATGATGAGATTACATGATGCACTAAATGAAATAATAGGTGATGAAATTGAGACGCATTTTTTTAGTAAAGGTGAGATTATTGAGAAACTTTTGAAAAAATTTCCTACAAAAAAAGAAAATATTCATGAGGTTTTGATGCCAACACCAATTGACGGAAAGTTTGGACCAAGTGTTAGTCGTTCAGTATTAAATGTCTTGATGCCTGTTTCAGATAACCAACCATTGGTTACTCAAATCTCAAATTATCTAAAAGAAGAGCGAAAGTTCTTCGATTATGAGAAATTTGATTTGGTGATAAACGATGGTGATATGGGTTCTAATGTTCTTGCAAAAAATAGAGACATAACAAGTATTTTTGTAACGAATCAATTTAAACCAAAATTATGGAAATCAAGATTTTATTTTAAGCCAGCACTGTCGTTTATAGCAAAACAAATTTCAAAAGCAAGCAGAATTATCGTTGCAGATTCTCCTCCACCATTTACAATCTGTGAATATAATCTGAATTTTACAGAAGATGTTAACCACAAGGTGACATATACTGGACATTTTTCAAAAAATAAAAAAATCCCAAAATTACAAAGTACTGAACTAGAATTATTGATTAAAGATTCAGATTTTGGATATTGGATGAGAACTGGAAATAAATCAACAAATGAGGGAACTGGTGAGAGATTTGAGGAATCATTTCACCATGATCAAATGAAAGATGAAAGACGTATAATTTCTCATGCTATTGATGATCCACAGATAGATATGGCTATTGATAAAGATGGTAGGAAATACACAATTTCAGAAGCCTTAGAAAAGAAAATTGATTGGATTCAGATTGATAAGGGATATCTAACCGAACAGGAAAAAGATACAATATTAGATTCATGCAAGTATGCAGTAATCAATGGCTCACATACAGTTATGGGTGAAATTTTGGGAAATCACGCCAAGCCAATAATTGGAATTCCAATCTATGATGAGCATACTAATCAAATTCAATGGGCTGAAGAGAAAAACTTGGGATTAATGGCGCAAAATAGGGATCAGATAATCAATGCAATTTCTAACTTAAGAGAAAACTATGAGGGTTTTCATGATTCTGTTAAGCAGTTCTCTAATAATTTTAATGGGAATGGAGCGGAAAATACAGCCAAAATAATTTCAGAAATATTACAAAACAAAAAATAATTATCACTTTAAGTTTTAGTTAAATCTACTGGTGCGTGGTGTCTCGATGGGCGAGCTGACCGCAAGGGATGAAGATATAATCCACGCATCAGTATTTTAGATCTGAAGATTAGGCAACACTCTTATGGAAAAAAAGAAGATCATCAGTATTGGTAAACTGCCCTGAATGCGTTAGTAGAGAAATAGAAAAGAAAAAGAAAGAATTAGAGGCGGAATTTAATGCGGCAGAGGAAGAAGGTAGAGAATTTAGAGTTCCTGCATATAGAGAAATGGAAGATGAAATTGACTTTGAGGGTTTAGGATTAATTATGAAATTAGATCCAGCAACCAAGCACTTTATCTGTAAAAGATGTGGTCTTTATGCTACAAGAGAACAAATTAGTGATATAAGATACAAACTATCACGTAAAGAGGCAACGCGTTCTGATAAACAGTATGACTACCTAGATTGGTGGCAAAAAAGCAAAAAAGAAAAAGAAGCAGAATAATCACGAAAAAATGGCAAAAAAGAAAGATGCAATACCAGATGACATTGATGCTGAATTAAAGTCACCAAAATTCAGCAAAGCTAAATCACATACTAATTCTGGATATATTTTAGAACTAAATGAGAATGACAGAAAGGTGGATATTCAAGTATATGAGCCAATTGCAGGCACCACAATTTTAGAAGGATTGAATCTTGGTGAAAAAATTAACCTAAACGACATAGAAAAAGGCGTAGTTTGTGAATTTCAGTTAGATGAGCTAAAAGCACCATTAAGTAAAAAAACCGTGGAATATCTTAAAGAACAAGGTATTTCATTAAATGAAATTATTCAATTTGAGTTAAAAGAATTCAAAGTGATTGATGAAAACATTTAGTTTGAATTCTTTCTTTTTGTTAATTGTTTCCTAAATCTATTTCCTATAATGGGATTAATAAAAAATGGAAATGTCTGTTTAACCCAAATTCCTGCCCTTGCTACTGAAGGAACAACTAATTCAAGTTTTGAAGAATTAGAAGCCTTGAGTATTGTTTTTGCAACAGTTTTGGAACTAAGAGAAATACCAGTAGAGAACTTGGAAAAATTTTCAAATGATGGATGATCAAACAGTGGTGTTCGAACCATTATTGGACTAACAACGGTTAATCCAACCCCTGTTCCGTCAAGTTCATGACGAAGACCTTCTGAAAATCCTAACATGGCATATTTGCTTGCACAATAAGATGCTATTCCTGGAACACCAAAACTTGCACCAACTGATGCAACATTAACAATATGCCCTGAATGTTGTTCTAACATTTGTGGCAACATAGTCTTTGTACAATAAATCATTCCAAAATAATTTGTTTCCATTTGGGCCACAATTTCTTCAGTTGATAATTCGTTTACTTTGCCATAAATTACAAATCCAGCATTGTTTACAAGAATATCTATTCTTCCGAATTTATCAAGAATCTTTTTACTCATTTGAGTAACTTGCTCTTTGTTAGAAACGTCACATTGACAGACAAGCGATGAGCCAGAGAACTGGGAAATTTTCTTTTCAACTTCTAGAAGTTTTTCTTTTCTTCTTGCAACAAGTACTATATTGGCTCCTCTTTTTGAAAATTCTATGGCTGCAGCCTCACCTATTCCACTACTTGCACCTGTGATAACAACTACTTTATTTTCGAAATTCATATTTACACACAATCATTGCAAAATAAAGTGTTTTTTACGTTGTAGCGGGTTTTGTGTACTTACTTAATGCAAGTTTAACTAAAAGAACCCAAGTTACTGCGATTGGTATGTAATATGTAGCAATTCTCCAACCAATTACAGCATTCCATTCTAAACCTGAATCAGGCATTACAAAGTTGAAGGGATCTAAGTTGTTTAGATAAGCTACAATTCCAAATTCTGCTAATCCTGAACCTCCAACTGTAATAGGAAGATTTCCAATTGCATTTGCGCCCATTACTGCCATTATTGATTCAAAGAACTCAACGGAATAACCAACACTAACTGCAATAATTAAAAATGAAATTCCGTAAAATATCCAAGATACTAGTGATGTGAAAAAACCAACAACAAAAACTTTCTGTGATTTTCTTGAATGAATGTTTTCTCTACTCATAATGCAAACTTCTTCAATGTACTGATTTGTCTGTTTTACATATTTTATACCACGTTCTTTTCCAAATTTACTAATTAATGAAGCAATAATTTTTGGTAGCTGGAATGTATGTTTTGATGATGCAAAAAATAGAACAACCCATAGTGTGGTAACAGTGACACTTGTGCTCAATACTATTGCAGCTACAAGATATGCACCACTAAGTAAGGCAATTATTCCAGCAAGTATTGATAAAACTCCGCCTGCAAGAACTTCTGTTACTATGTCAAGCAATGCTACCCATGATGCTCTTGATGTTGAAATTCCTTTTTTTACCATATAGTAAATAACTGCAAATTCTGCACCAACAAACATTGGAGTTGTAAATTTGATAAACTCACTTCCAACTCTCATTGCAGTTAGCCTTTTGATAGAATCAAACGGACCAAGAAATGATCTTGCTATGTAAGCTAGCTTAAGACCTTGCAATCCAAGCTTTACCATAATTGCAAATACTGCTAAAATGAAAGGAACAGCACCTATAGCTAGTACATCTTCCAGTTTTATGTCAAATTGAATTATAATTATGATAATTGGGATTAAAGTTGCTGGAATGACAGCAATTCTCCAGTTCATGTCAATTTTCTAGAGGATTCAAATATAAGCTAATAAAAAAAAACTTTTGTCGAAAGATTGAAAGTTATTTTTTTAACAGGCACAGCGGGGGCAGGAAAATCTCTACTTACATCTAAAATTAAGGAATACTATGCAAAAAATTCGGCATTTCCAGCCACATTAAATCTTGATCCTGGAGTTGGACATTTACCGTATTCACCAGATGTTGACGTTAGAGATTATGTTGATATCAATTCACTGATGGAAGAATATGGTTTAGGTTCTAATGGTTCGTTAATTATGGCAAATGATCTTATTGCAACAAAAATTGATCAAATTCAAACAGAAATTGATACTATAAACCCTGATTACTTGTTAGTTGACACTCCAGGACAAGTTGAATTATTTGCATACAGAGAAAGTGGACCATTTTTTGTAAAAAATATTCATGGTGATGAAAAAATTAATTTATTCTTATATGACGGTACCATGATAACATCACCAAGTAATTTTGTCTCTTTGTCTTTGCTTTCAACATCAATAAGACTGCGATTAGAATTACCAACAATCAATGCAATTACAAAAACAGATCTGATACAAGAAAAACTAAATGAAGTACTTGAATGGTCATCAAGTGATTATGATTTAGAAGATCAGATTTCAAAAGAAGTGGATGGTGAAACACTTCCATTAATTTCAGATATGTTTCGAAGCCTAAATAACAACGGATTCTTAGAAGATTTAATTCCAGTTTCAAATGCTACAGGTGAAGGAATGGTTAATCTAGAAAGCGCATTAAGCAGAATTATTAACTTGGGCGAGGAAGTAGAAGACTAATGGTAAAATCAGTAACAGTTCGTGCACCATGCTCTACAGCAAATTTGGGTCCAGGATTTGATGTATTTGGTTTGGCACTAGATGCATTTTATGATGAAGTAACTGTAACAAAAAAAGGAAAAGGAATTACAATAGTTAGTTCAGACAATATTCCACTGAATCCAAACAAGAACACCGCAGGATTAGTTGCAAATGCAATGAAAAAAAAGAAAAAACTAACTGGAGGAATTGAAATTAAGATCAGAAAGAATGTTCCCCCAGGATTTGGAATGGGGAGTAGTGCAGCATCTGCAGCCGCATGTGCAATTGGTATTAACAAATTGTATAACCTAAAATTAAACCAAAATCAGCTTATTTCATACGCAGGAATTGGGGAAAAAGCAAGTGCTGGTTCAATTCATTATGATAATGTTGCAGCGTCGATTCTAGGTGGATTCGTGATTGTAAATTCAGACCCATTAAGTGTGACTAGAATTGAGGCACCAAAAGATCTAATTCTTTGTGTTGGTATTCCAAAAATCAAAGTTCCAAAGAAAAAAACAAAAGTTTCAAGAAGTGTAATTCCAAAAACTGTAAAATTATCTGACTCAATTAGAAATTTAGCTAACGCTGCAAATATTGTAG
>CAZKZG010000084.1:0-5826 GCA_964557215.1 uncultured Candidatus Nitrosopelagicus sp.
AATATTATGCAGATGCATTTCGATTAGTATGTCCAGGTGTAAACATTGTAATGGGTACTGAATTGTATGATTCAAAAAAAGAATACTGGTCAGAGCTAGTTAGTATTACAAAACATATGACACTAAAGAGAACTATGAGAACTTTGGATATTATGGGAAGGAAAGAGGATGATGAAAAAATTGATCTTGCAAAATTATTATACCCACCAATGCAGGCATCTGATATTCATTCTCTTGATTTAGATATTGTTCATGCAGGAATGGATCAAAGAAAGATACACATGGTGGTTAGAGAAATAATTCCAAAAATGGATTGGAAGGTTCCAATTGCAGTTCATCATTCACTATTGCCTGGATTAACACAACCAATAGACGATACAACTGAACCAGGTAAAATGAGTAAATCAAATCCAGATTCAGGAATATTTATTCATAATTCAGATGATGAAATTAGAAAGAAGGTTAGAAAAGGCTGGTGTGAAGAAGGTCTAACAGAAAATAATCCAATACTAGAATTTGCAAGGCAAATTGTCTTTCATGAATATGACTCAATATGTGTTGAGAGACCTGAAAAGTTTGGGGGAAATGTAACTTACAATTCTTATGAAGAACTAGAAACTGACTTTACACAAAAGAATCTACATCCTGGTGATCTTAAGAATACAATTGGAGAATACATGGTAAAAATTATTGGGCCAATTAGAAATAAGATAACATTAAGTAATGAATTGTATGAATTAATTAAAAACAGTCACTAATTCTTAATTTCAGGTTCTTCTAAATTATATTTTGATTTGTAACCGCGAGGATTAATCATTAAATCTTTGAAATTGTATGTTGCTGAATTTCCAATTATTACAGTGCTTATCATACCAAGTTTGTCTGCATAATTTTCCATATGTTCCAAATCTGTCATAACTATAGTTTCAGATTCTCTGTATGCACCCTTAATTATTGCAACAGGTGTTCCTGGTTTTCTATATTTTAGTAAAATTTTCCTAGTATCTTGCAACTGATGAATTCTTTTTTTGCTTGATGGATTGTAGATAACAATTACGAAATCACCTTGAGCAGCAGCTTCTACTCGTTTTACAATAATTTCCCATGGAACTAGTAAATCACTCATACTACATACAGCAAAATCGGTCATTAATGGTGAGCCAATTATGCTAGCACATGAATTTAGTGCAGATACTCCAGGAATCAATTCAACATCCAATCCGCTTTTTGGATCCCATCCAGATTCGGCTAATATTTCAAAGATTAGACCAGCCATACCATAAATTCCAGGATCGCCACTTGATACAAGTGAAACAATTTTTCCTTCTTTAGCTAAGTCAATACATTGGTGAGCACGCTCAACTTCTTGAGTCATTGCATAACGATAAACATCTTTTCCATCAATTAAATCCTTGACTAGATTGACATAGGTTTCATAACCAACTATAGTATCACTTTCTTCAATCACTTGTTTTGCACGAAATGTCATATGATCATGATGTCCTGGTCCTACACCAACAATGTATAATTTTCCTGACAATGTAATATCATCGAAAATGAATAATTTATCCCTTATCTTGACTAATTGATATTTGCTAGTTCAAATTCTTCATGTAGTGCTTCTATTACAGATTTACAGTCATTATCCTTAACAACAAATGCTAAATTTAGTTCAGAAGAGCCCTGTGCAATCATTATTACGTTTACGTTTCTTTTTTGTACTGCAGAAAATACCTTAGATGCTATTCCAACTGTACCACTCATGCCTGAGCCAATAACTGCTATAATTGAAACATTTGGGGTTGTTACAATCTTTTTAACGGTCTTTCCTAACAAGCTCATCTCAAGTGCATTAACTGCTCTATCAAGATCAATTTTTTTAACAATTATTGATATGCTAGATTCAGATGGATTTGACGAAACCATCATTACATTAACATTAATGTCAGCTAGTAATGTGAAAATTTTAGCAGCAGTGCCAGGAGCAGCAAATAATACTCCTCCAGTAAGATCAATTAATCCAATATTTCTAATTGCTGAAGTACATTTGACCGTTTTTTTAATTGCTGCAGAAGGAGTGGCTGTTACGATTGTACCTAAATTTGATAAATCAAAAGTACTCCTTATTCGCATTGGAATTTTTTTTGAAACCAATGGTTCAAAAGTTCGTGGATGAATTTGTTTTGCGCCAAATTGAGCCATTTCTACTGCTTCTGCATAAGAAACTTCTTTGAGTAGTTTTGCATCATTTACTAATTTAGGATCAGCTGTCATTAGACCATCAACATCACTCATTAACCAAATCTCATCTGCGTCAATAGAAGATGCAATTATTGTTGCAGTATAATCTGATCCCCCACGTCCAAAGGTTGTTGTGTTTCCATGTTGATCGGCTCCAGAAAAACCACCCACTACAGGTATTATTTTTTTATCAAATAGATCCTGGATTGTTTTTGATAAACGAATTTTTGTGGTGTCCATGAGTGGTCTTGATTCACCTAAATTTGAGTCTGTTACAATTCCTGCCTGTTTCCCAGAAAGTGACGTTGCTTTTTTACTTGATTGTTGTAATGCAAATGAAACTAAATTTATTGAAAGTTTTTCCCCAAACGAAATTAAATAATCAAATGAACGTGGAGTTACTTCACCTAGTAATAACAAACCATGAACTAATTCTTCTAATTCTGACAGGTCAGATTTCATTTTATCTAATAGTGTTTTTTGAATTTTTGGGTTTGTCACAATATGTGTTGTAAATTGTTTATGTTTTTGAGAGATTTTAGCTAAAACTCTATTTGCGTCTTTTTTGTTAACTTTTTTAATATGCTCTGAGATGTGAATTAGTTCATCAGTAATACAATCAACAGCAGAACAAACAACTACTACTTTATTTTCACTAGATAGATCACTGACAATTTTTGCCACATTTTGTATGTCTTTTACTGATGCAAGAGACGTTCCCCCAAACTTTAATACTAATTTCAAATCAGTTTCATCTGTCCTTTTGGTCTTAAAATTCTTTAACTTTCAACACGTGGTGCCAAGTAAAAGTGAATTCGTCCTATGTTAGCAACTTTAAACTCAATTCTAAGTGGTTTTTCAGTTGAAAATTCACATGTAACTGATTCAACACTTGCTCCAACTGCTTTTATTATTGGGTTTAGATATTCAAGACTATATTGTCCATGCCCATCTTGCCCAACTTCTAATTCCGTTAATTGATCAGCTGCTTTTTCTAAATTTATTTTTACTTCACCAGAATCTCCTTTACCTGAAAATTCAGCTTGTGATTCAGATGCTGAAATTATTAGATAATCAGATACTACGTCAACATCGCCTAGAATTTTATCAAATGTTGATGACGGAAGCGAAATTTTGATATCATATGGTATCTTTGGAAGAGGGGTATCAGATGCGGCACTTTCAATTAAACGCATCTTGTATTTTTTATTTTTTCCAATTGTTACTAATAACATATTATCATCTGAAATATTAATTTCAATTGCGTTGTTTTTGTCAGCACGTTTTATGAGTTTAGAAAATTCATCAATTCTGACACCGAATTTTATGTCACTATCACATTCATATTTTTCAAATGCAGAATTAGGCCAACTAATATCTATTAGTGCAACGTGCGATGGATCCATTCCTCTAAATGAGATTCCCTCTACAGTCGCTTCAAAAGTTGCTTCCTCAACCAAAGTAGAAACTGCAGCAATTATTGCCTTCCACTCTTCTGATCCACTTGTCTTTGCTGAAAAAACCAATTCAATCAGATGTCAGTAATACCAAAGTTAAATCTTATGCGTAGTTTCGCCAAGTATGACTACATTTTGTACAACGATAAAATTGAGTTGTTGGTTCATCAGCACTTCTAGTTTGTAGCATCCACCAGACAGCCTCCATGTTTCCACATTTTTCACATTCAATTTCAATTGTAGGTAAGACATCCTTTCCTTCATTCTCATCTAGAACCATAAAATCAGTTTGTGGTTCTTCTTCAGTTGATTGCTTCTCTGGTTTAGTATCATCACCTTCAGAATAAGTACATTTTGGGCAAGAAAGAACAGTATTATCTGAGGTTTTTACTAACCTAATGTCGCAATTAGGACAAAATTTCATTTAGTTCTTTCACTTTAGTTTAGAATTTATGAGTTTTTTCAGTTCGTTTGTAATTTTAATTGCCGAATCAGTTGCGGCTGAAATCTGTGCTACAGGATTGTTTTTTGAATTTACACGCATCCAAATTTCATTAGTTAAAGGGTGTTTTGTTATTAATCCAGCAAAATCTGTATTCTTGTCTTTCAATAATTCATGTTGAATAATATAGAGTGTTGCTAGATCGCCTTCCTTGATTGATACGCCTACTTCGTTAGGTTTTGATTCCATTAATTGCACATTCATTAATCAAAAAAGAACTTATTGTAGATATAAATCAATGTCAGTATATGGCTGAAACTACTATCTCAGAGATAAAACTAGAAAAATCAAAGGAAGAATTTTCCTTAGATGACAATATTACAGTTAATGCCCAATTTTCTGTAATGGGTAATTTGCGTGAGTCATTTACAGAAAAAAACTGGACCCAGGCATATGAAAGAAATGATAACACATTCAAACTCAAGTATGGTATAAAATTACTAAAAAGTGGATTAAGAAAACATGAGGTAGGTAAAACTGTAGACACCTATCGTAAGGCATCAATTTTTTGGACAAGAAATCCAAAATTAGTTAATCCTATGAAAGAGAAAAGAATTTGGGTTCAAGTGGCAAAAAATTTTGAACCATTTATCAAACTAACTGAAGAAGAAGTTAGACAAGAATTATTTGATTTTAATGAATCGTTCAAGTTTAATGCGTCAGAATTAGGTAAAGGGAAACACAAGATTAGTGCCGAGGCCTTTGTTTCGTGGCAAACACATGATTTTGTTGAAAAAGGTGATTCTAAATCACAAGCAAAAGAAATTGAAATAACTATTAATTAGTAAAAAGTGATTTGATAGTATGGCTAAATATGATGGTTTGTTGGGACAACCGGTTCTTGAGATTGAAGAGCCTGATAAAGAGGGTGGTTTGACCGTAATTTTCAAAGATAATAGATTTCTATTTGTTAAAGCAATTGATGGAAAAATTGAGACGGTTTCAATTCCAGAGTGATTAAAATGGGAAAGTTTGATTCAATTAAAATGCAAGATTTGGTGGAAGTAAAGGATCCAGATGAGAATGGTGGTGTAACACTAGTTTTCAAAGAAAATAAATCAATTCAATTCAAAGTAGTTGATGGAAGTTTGGTATCAGAAGTTAAAGAGTAATTTTATTCATTTACAAACTTTTCAAATCTAAAAATTATTTCTTATTGTGAGTATGATTGTATAGATCCTGATCTTTGTTTTCTGATTTTTGTTATAGCGTCATCAGCCAACATTTTTTCATATTTGATTAGATAACAGGCAAGAATTGTGCCAGTTCTACCAAGACCAGCTAGACAATGTACCATAACTGGCTCATTATTTACAAGCCTTTCATGTATAAAATCAACAGAATTTATCAAATCTTCAAATTCTGGTACGCCCATGTCGTTTGAATGGATATGTAGGTAATTGATGTCTTTTATCCATTCTTCTTCAAGTGGTTCTTCTATAATTGTCACAATGGATTTTACTACTTCCTGTTTAACCCAATCAACCTCCTCTTAGGATGTTGGAATTGCACTTCCCGCAAGCTATTTTTCAATAATCCATGAAAAATTATCAGGTTTGCCAGTAATCATTCCATGAAGTTTTCGTTTAGCGTCTCCAATTTTTGTCATTGTTTATCAAAATTAAT
>CAZKZG010000085.1:0-3587 GCA_964557215.1 uncultured Candidatus Nitrosopelagicus sp.
ATTTCTCTTTTTTCTCTACATTTTACACAATATGCTGTTGTCATTATATCAACTCACAAATCTTCTTATATTTAGAAAGAGACTGTGAATAATTTTTTACTTTAGGCTAGATGCTTTTGATTTTTTTTATATGTATAATGATAATAAAAGGCAAAAACATGTAATTAATTGCAATTTTTGATAAATTTTGCACTTGATAGCATATTTGAGCATATTAAAAATTAGTTTAATATTAGAACAACAGAAAAATTACGATATATGGCAACAAAAAAAGGCATTATTATAACAGCAACAATTCTTGGTGTGATTACTGCTGCAAGTTTTATGATTTGGCAAATCCCTAATAATCCACAGATGTCCATTGTTGTTTCAGATTTTAGAACTCACATTAATGGAATAGATGAGCGCTACAGAATTATTTCCAGTGCAGTTGATGAATCTTTTGAACAAATGTTAAATGATGAAATTTCATCAGATGAATATATCTCAATTGCAGAAATTTCATCATCACAAATTAATTCACAAATAATTGAATTAGTAGAAAGTGAAGCAACAGATGAATGGATTGATAGTTATCTAAATAATTTAGAATCACTTAGAGCATACAATTCATACATTAGAGAAACAATAGTATTTGCTAATCTACTTAATCAAGATTCAACAGAATCTGAAAAAAATGATTTAATCGCAAAAATTGAACAATTAAAACAAGAATCTAAAGACTTTGCAGAATTATCACTATCGTCTAGACCATGAATAAATACTAAATTTACTATTTTCAATAGTTGGAAATTGTTAAATGGTAATTTTGACATAATATGGTATGTCTGAGACTAGAAAACTAGAGAAAGATATCAAATCAACAAATGCCTCAAAATTACTGGTAATCTGTGTTGACAGAGACGATGATGTTGGTAAAAAAGCTGGAATTTTGACACCGGTAGTTGGTAGAGATGAATGTATAAATGCTGCACAGAGACTTGCTTTAGAGGATCCTGAGGATGCAGATTCTAACTCAATATTTTATGCTGTAAAAACATATGAAGATTTAGTGAGTAAGGGATATGATGTAGAGGTTGTTACAGTAGCAGGAGTACACAAAAGAGGAGTAGAAGCTGATGAGAAAATTCTTTCTGAAATAAGATCAGTGTTAAACAAATTTTCTGCTAATGGAGCTGTCATAGTTTCAGATGGTGAAGATGATGAAACAGTAATTCCAGTAATCCAAAATGTAATACCAGTTGTTTCAGTTCAAAGAGTTGTCATGCAAGTAAGTAATACTATAGAACATTCCTATGCAGTTTTTGGCAAATTTTTGAAAATGGTTGTATATGATACACGATATTCAAAATTCTTTTTGGGTGTTCCTGGTATTTTATTATTAATTGGTGGTATTGGAACTGTTGTAGGTTATACCGCAGAAATTTTTGCAGTGTTAGTAAGTATACTTGGTGGTGCATTTTTAATTAGAGCGTTTGATATAGATAAAGCATGGTCAAATTGGGCAAAACCAACACCGACTGGATTTATTAGAATTTTTACTTTAGTAACAGGTTTGATTCTGATATTAGCATCTGTTCCTGCAGGAATTACTACAGTGTACTCTGAAGATAGTACAGCTAATATTGATTTTATTAGTGCAATATCCAATCAACATTTAGTTGGACAATTTCTTACTGGTATGTTACCATTTTTGTGGATGGGGCTTGGAACAATTGCAGCAGGATTATTAGCAAGTAATTGGCTAAACAGAAAACTAAAACATATCAGTGATGTTCTTCGAATCATTGTTTTAGCAGCTTTGTATCCAACTGTGGCTCAATTTGCAACAATTTTAACAACAAATGAAAGCTCATTCTCGTTAATTCCACCATTATTAATTGGTGCTGCGATAACACTGATATCAGCCACACTACTATTCCGTAGGTATAGGAAAAAAGGTGGCGGACAGGTATTAACGGAATAAAAGACGTAGCATTACATCTTTCAGGGCTGTATAGTATCTATACAAAAAGACTTGAAAATGAAATTCTTAAAGGTGATATGCCAAATCATGTAGCCATAATTTTAGATGGAAATAGAAGGTGGGCAAAGAGAAATCTATCTGTAAACAAACAAGGACATTTTACAGGTGCTAATGCAGTAGAAAACTTACTTGATTGGTGTGAGGAATTTAATATCAAAATAATTACGTTATACGTCCTTTCAGCTGAAAATCTAGAAAGAGAAAATGAGGAATTGGAATATCTTTATGACTTGATTAAAACAAGATTAGAGAAATTATACAACGATCCTAGAATTCATAGAAACCAAATGAGAGTCAAAGCTATTGGAACTGTTAAACTATTACCAGATTCAATTCAAAACGTTCTTCATAGACTAGATGATGCAACCAAAAATTACAAAAATCACTTCCTAAATATTGCAATTGCTTATGGTGGACAAAATGAACTCGTTGATGCTGTAAAAAAAATTGGTCAGGAAATTCAACAAGGAAATTTGGATTCCGCTGATATAAGCAAAGAAGTGATTGAATCGAATCTTTACACATCACATTTGCCTCAATCATCACCTGATATGATTTTACGAACGTCAGGTGAGAAAAGAATGAGTGGTTTTTTACTATGGCAAAGTGCATATAGTGAATTAGTATTTTTAGATATCTTCTGGCCAGAATTTAGAAAAATTGATTTGATGAGAGCTATTAGAACATTTCAAAAAAGAAAGAGACGTGTTGGCAAATAGTTATACATTAAATATAACATATAATGACGTCATAGATGCAAAAGGAAATTTCTTCAGGAATTATTTTGTACAATGATCAACAGGATGAAAAACAGTTCTTAATTCTAAAATATCCTGGTGGTCACTGGGATTTTGTTAAAGGTAAAATGGAAAACTCTGAAGATCCAAAAGAAACAGCCATACGAGAAACAAAAGAAGAAACTGGAATTATGGATATAGAATTTATTGATGGATTTAAAGATAAAATATCATATTCTTTCTATATTGGTAAAAACGAAATTAATAAGGAAGTTATATTTTTTCTTGGAAAAACAGAAACCACAACAATTAAAATTTCACATGAACATCTTGATTTTGCTTGGCTTGATTTTAAATCTGCATTAGAGAGAGTTACATACAATAATGCAAAAAATGTTCTAACAAAAGCTAATAATTTGTTACAAGATAGAATCTAAGGCAAGCTGTTTCGCAGTTTTTTTAGGATTTTTAGAATTTAAAATAGTTCTACCAACTATTAAATAATTAGAGCCAAATTGTTTTGTTTTTGTTGCATTACCACCTTGAACACCTACACCTGGAGAATAAATGTCAAGTTTATTCCTAGTTTTTTCTTTACAAAATTTTATAATGTTAGGATAAGTTGCGCCTACAATAATCCCATCTGTTTTATTTTTCCTTGCCCACTCTAAAAATAATTGATATAAAGGAATCCTTCTGGTTTGATTTTTTTGTACTACACCAAGTTCATATGAAATTCGTGCTTCTGGTGCACTCATATGGCAAAGTGAGATAACGCCTTTGTTCTGTTTATGTGAATTTTCAACTAAGTTCTTTAAATTTTT
>CAZKZG010000086.1:0-3424 GCA_964557215.1 uncultured Candidatus Nitrosopelagicus sp.
CCACACTTTTTACAACTCCCGCATTAATCTTTAACAAATCCATTCTAGTCATTCCAGGCTTTCGTCCAGCACCTGCAACAACTACTACAATGTTAGAATCTTTCATATCTTCATAATTATTGGAACCTTTGATTTCAACGTCAATGCCTTGCTCAGATAACATGTGATTGATATCCATTGCTTCACCTTGTGGAAGTCCTTCTGCAATATCTAAAAGAAGAATTTGATCATCTAAGTGTTTTAGTGCAGAAAATAGTGCTGCATCTCCACCCACCTTACCTGCTCCTATTATTGTAATCATATATGCGCTCAAGATTTTGATTAATTAAATCTTAGTTTGAACATTAAACAGATTTTTATGTATTTTTAGTATTGATATTTCATGGTTCTAATCATTGATGCACAGATTGCCGGAATTTCAGGAGATATGATATTATCTTCATTAGTAAGTCTTGGAGCAAATAAATCAAGAATTATTGAAGGTATTCATACTGCAGAAACATTTTTGGATAATTCTAAGATTACAAATATTGATTTTGTATCTGTAAAGAAAAATGGCAAAGATGCAATTCAATTAATTTTGGAAATTGATGAAAATATGCATGAGCGAAAGGGTACAGATGTGAAGAATTGTATTATAGAAGCATCAAAAAAAATTGGATTATCTAAACTTGGTTTGAATTTTGCAACAAATACAATTAACACTCTCATTTCTGCAGAATCCAAAGTCCATGGAGAACCAGAATCATCAGTTCATTTCCATGAGGCATCTAGTATTGATACCGTAGTTGATATTCTTGGTACAGCAATTGCCTTGGATGATTTGAATCTGTTTAATGATGAAATAATTTGTTCACCTGTTGCTATTGGTGGTGGCAGTGTAACATTTTCACATGGAGAAACATCAAATCCTGCATATGCAATTTTAGAAATTTTTAAAAATTCTGAAATAATTATTCAAGGTGGAACTATTACAGATGAATTAACCACTCCTACTGGAGCAAGTATTCTAGTTAATTTAGCAAAAACATGTTCGGAATTTTATCCACCAATGAAGATAAATTCTGTAGGCTATGGTGCGGGATCAAAAGATTTTGGAGCATTTGCTAATGTTCTAAAAATTGTAAATGGAAAAACCAAAATCAATCTAGTCAAAGATACAGTTCAAGTTCTAGAAACTAATGTTGATGATGTTTCTGGTGAAGTTTTAGGAAATATGATTGAAAAAATAATGGCAAATGGAGCAAAAGATGTAACTATTACTTCTGGTATTACAAAAAAAGGTAGCCAAACTCAATTGATATCTGTAATCTGTGATTCAGAATCAATGAATTCTATTTTAGAATTATTAGTTGCTGAAACCAAAACTCTGGGTGTTAGAATTCAAAATTCAGAAAGATATGTTGTTCCTAGATCAATTGAACAAGATACTATAGAAATTGATGGGCATAAATTTCCAGTTCATTATAAAATAGTTAAAGGTGATTCCCATTTTAAAATAGAATTTGAAGATATAAAATCCATCTCAAATTCGTTAAATATGTCATTTCATCAAACTGAAGAATTACTTAGAGAAAAAATCAATCAAGTAAGACGATGAAAAAATATCAAGATCTACTTAATTGGTTTAGTGACAAAAAAAGTGTTCTAATATCATTATCAGGTGGTGTTGATAGTGCATTAGTTGCTTATGCAGCATTTGAAAAAATTGGTAGTCGTGCTGTTGCTGTCACCGCAGATTATAAAACACTAGCACAGGACGAATTAGATTCTGCAAAAAAAATTACTGATGAAATTGGAATTAGGCATATACTGATTAGTTATGATGAATTACAGAATGAAAATTTTGTAAGAAACGATAAAAATCGTTGTTTTTATTGTCGTGATGAGTTATCTGAGAAACTACTTGCAATATCAAAAAAACTTGGAAGTGATGTAATTGTCGATGGAACTCATGTTGATGATCTTGGCGACTATCGACCTGGAATTGATGCGTTACATAAGAATGGAATTAAAAGTCCATTAGTAGAAACAAATTTTACAAAACAAGAAATTCGTAAACAAACAAAGACTCTTGGTTTAACTGTTTATGATAGACCATCTAACTCATGTTTAGCATCTCGTATTCCTTGGGGACAAAGAGTAACTGCAGAAAAATTAGCTAGAGTTGAGATGGGAGAATTAATGATTAAACAAAGTGTAGGTGTAAAACAAGTTCGTGTTAGGGATTTAGATGGTGTGGCAAAAATTGAAGTTACTGTTGATAAAATTCCCTTACTTGCTGATGAACAAAAAATAGTAGAAATTTCTGAAAAATTACAGATGCTTGGATTTTCTTCTGTTGAAATAGATAATGATGGCTATATGCCAGGAAAAGTAAATTTCTAAAAATTATTGAGACTTAATCTAGATTTAGAAGTTACTGCAATTATTGCAATAATTGCAACTGCTAATACGATTGCTGCGATTGTGCCAAATTCCGGAATTACAAATGTACCAACTATCTGTACACGATAGTCATTTTCTTTAAGTGGAATTAGAATTGTTCTTGATTCACCGGTTGTTTTAAGTTCTTTAAATTCCGTGTATATTGGATCGTCTACTTGTGAATTATAAATTAGAATTATGAAATCTTCATTACTACCATCTGGTTTAGTTGCATCTACATAATCCCTATCTAATTCTAATGTAAGTGAACCATCAGATGTTGAAGTGAGGTTAATATCTAATCCTAAATCTTCTTGATTTAATACAATTGATTCTAAAATTCCACCTTTCATTGTATATGGAACATCAAACGTACCTTCATTTGGAATTTTCACTTCTTGATTTAAGAGAAATGTATCTCCCTCTACTTGACTAAAAAATGTAAAATTTATTTCTGAAAACATTGCACCATAAGCAGCTCTTATTGATATAGTTGCATCATTTGTCCATAGTGGACCTGATGCAATAAATGTAGTTGAAAAATCACCCTTTGTTGAAACATCAATCTGTGCTACATCTACTTGTGTTCTTTCAATGAACAGTTGTAAAATTACTGGTGTCCCAGGAAGAATTTTTCCTACATTACCTGAAACTGTAATTACATCTCCCTCTTGGTATACTGTATTATCTGTGGTTACAGTAAATTGATTCTCACTTACATCTTGTCCTAATACAGTAGTGACAGACATTGATGAAATTAATATTAAAAATAACAGACTGAGTATTTTATACATAAAAAATATTCAATGTAATTGTATATTTCTCTTACTCATAAAATGAGTCAGAAAAATAAAAAAATGAAAAAAGAAGTGGTTTTAGAGTTTTGGCATTAAACTAAGTCTCGATTTAGAAGTTACTGCAATTATTGCAATAATTGCAACTGCTAATACGATTGCTGCGATTGTGCCAAATTCAGGAACTACGTGTGTACCAATTA
>CAZKZG010000087.1:0-7225 GCA_964557215.1 uncultured Candidatus Nitrosopelagicus sp.
CTGCTTCATTGAATATTGGGTTCTCTCTTTCATAATCTGCAATTGTTGGACTGAATGTATAGTAGAATGTGTTGAATGCTGTCATGAATGATGAGCCAGAATGTGTCTGTAGTACTGTGTTATCACGAATTTCTCTCAAGAACTGTACCTGTGGTGCCATTTCAGAGCCATATGCTGCAGTTGCAATTAGACATCCACCGCCTTTTTCTTCTTGTGCAATTACACACTTGCCATCTTCAAGAACAGTTCCTTCCCCACACATTGGTTGAGGTTCTGGTTCTGGTTCTGGTTCTGGTTCTGGTTCAGCAACTGGTTCAACAACGGCTACTGGTTCTGGTTCAGCAACTGGTTCTGGTGCTGGTTCTGGAACTGGTTCTGGTGCTGGTTCTGGAACTGGTTCTGGTAGATCAGCCACTGCACCACCACTTCCTCCAGTATAAGTAAACGTAGTCTTACCTTCATTATTATTGTAAGTTGCAGTAATAGTATATTCTCCAGCTGATGTCATGGCACCACCAGGACTAATACTAGTTGTGAAATCACCCTCTCTATCAAGCATTACTTGATCAAGTCCAACAAGGGAGCCATCCTCTTTTTGTACTTTGATAGTTACAGGCATTTTAAATTCAGAAAGAATATTTTCTTTTACATGGCCTGAAACGGTAATTACACCAGTTTCACCATATGCAGGAAAATCCGTTTCAACTGAAACTGGTGGTACATTAGATTGAGCACTAGCAATACCTGTAAAGCTAAAAGAGATAATTGATATACTTAATAATAAAATGGCTAATGTGCCTAATCCTCTCATTTATGCTTATGAAATTACTCAGCTATTTATGAATAACTGATAAAAAAATTGACAAAACTTTGACAAATTTTCTTATTTAATTAATTTTAGATTAGAATACTTGTAAAATACATTACAATTAAACCAAGTCCAATCCCAGAGAGTATTGAGATGTTAGAAATTGTATTCTCATTTTCTTCTCGTATATATTGAATTATTGACACAGCCACCTGAAAAATTGCACCTGCTCCAATTGACAAGAAGACAACAGTTGCAAATGGTGAATATGAAAATCCTCCAATCCATGTTCCAAAAATTGCTGGTGTGCCTGCAATTAGTCCTAAACAGAATAATCTAAAAACCATAGTTTTTGCTCTTGTCATTGGAGCAGCGATTGCAAATCCTTCTGTTGTATTATGAAGTGCAAATCCGACAATTAGAAACGTACTCAATGCAGCATGACCTAGTGCTATTGCTGCACCTACAGCCAATCCTTCACCAAAATTATGAAATCCTATTCCTATTGCAATCAATAAAGAAATTGCCAGTGGTTTTGAAATTTTGGAAAATTGTGATTTTTTTACTAAACTATTACCTAAAGCAAATAGAGCTAAAAATGATAGAATGGTTACAGTCACAATAAGTAATTGACCATTAAAAATCTCCGAAAGATTTTCCTGGGAAATTTTTGATGCTTCTTCGATTGCATCAAATGCCAGAAATAGGAGTAATCCTACTGTAAATGCAAGAAAAAATCTGTATTTGTTACTTCCAAGCCTCTGAATAAATGAAAACCAGAGAAGACCAATCATTATTGGTACAATTCCAATAAGAAATCCAATTAATCCAAGATATCCTAATAGTTCTATATTTGGTTCAAGTCTGAGTGTTGCAGCATCAACTGATTTTTCAAATCGTGTTCCATCATCAGTTGTCAAACCTACTGTGTATGGTTGACCTTCATTCCAATCATAAGGAATTCTAACTAATGCAGTTTCAAATTTACTTAGATGATTATCAGGTTCTATTGCTGCTGGTTGAATTCTATCATTAATGTCAGCTACCGTAATATTTACGTCAAGAGTTCCAGTGTTTCTGACAATAACTTGTATTTCTGATTCAACAAAATCAATTTGTTCTATATTTATCTCAGGTAAGATCAAACCAAATTCTAGAAAACTTGTACCGGGTCCTAATAGAAAAGCAATTACTATTACCAAAAGAATTAGTGGTCCAATAGCACTTAATGTAATTTTATAATTTGATGATTTTGTCATAGTTAGATTTCATCACTGTAATTTTTTTCAGAATCTTGTACTAAGAAAGAACCAACACAGCCTTTTTCAGAAAATTCTGTATTGTGTGCATGGAACATGTAAAGACCAGGATACTTGTATTCAAATTCAAGAATTTCCCTATCACCCTGAGACATTGTTAACATATCATTGAATCCGGCTGGTACAGTATCAGTTCCAGCAGGAAAATGATGAAACAAAGTTCCATGTAAATGGAAATTATTCACTGGATCAAATTCTAAAATATTGACTACATATGCACGAATTAATTCATTTGTTGAAATTTCTACCGGATGGTGTTGATAATAGAATGGAACTGTATTTGCACCATAAAAATTATTTTCGCCATCAAAGTCTGTATCTAATCCGTTTAGAACAAAAACTAGTTCATCTGCTTGGGCTCTTCCTTCCTTTGGATCTACTATGTATGCACCATAAAGTCCATGTGCAATATGTTCTTCTACTGGATGAACGTGACAATGATAAAGATGTAAACCTACAGGTTCAGCAAAAAATTCATAGACAAATTTTCCACCAGGTCCTACATTTTCAAAAACACCGTCCATTTCGGCTTTATGAATACCATGAAAATGCATTGTATGAGATTTTGAACCCTCATTTGAGAAATGGACACGAACGAGGTCACCTTCTGTTGCACGAATTGTTGGTCCTGGTACAGTTCCATTAAAAGTCCAGACATTATAAAATACTCCTGGTGAAACCTCCATCACCTGATCATCTCGTGCAGTAATTGTAAATTCTCTAAGTATGGTACCATCTTCTAGCTGAGAAACAGTTCCATAATCAAAGTCTCGTAAATATGATTCTGGATCAAGAGAAAGTAAATCCCCAGTGTACCCAATTGGATCAATAATATCACCTGTAGTTTGAATTGCAATTCCAGTGTGTGTCAAAAATGTTTTTGGCTCTAATGCGGCATCAGTAACTGAAGGAATGACAAAATATAATGTTGAAATTAGTGCAACAGATGTCAATATCATAAGCATTTTTTTTGATTGAGTATTACGTCTCAACAAAATTTCATTAATCTTTCAATATTTAAAATTTAGCCTAGGCTAAATTTTTTAGCCAGAACTAAATTTAGATCTCAGGCACAAAAACAAACATTTGTAATTCTTAAACAATTTTAACTCTGAGTTCTGCGAACAATGTATGGCAAATAAACCAAAGTTTCTGGTTATTGTGGGAATAATGATTGGAATTGGTGCGGCATTACTATTTGTTGGATCACAATCAATAACTGCAGATATAATTATTCAAGAAGGACAAATAGATGAAACAAATTCTATAAGAATTGAAACAATATTAGATCCGGAAATCAACACTCAAGGAGTTTTTGCAGTGCAAACATTGGAAGGAAATGAAGAAAGAATTTTAGCTAGCGTTTTTGATCCTAATAACACAGAAATTATTACAACTTTAATTACTCAAAATTCATTTGAAGAGATTTTTGAGATTTCCATGATTGGTACATATACCCTAGTAATTGAGACACAAAGTGATTATTCTATCAACGTGGTAGGGGGAATTGGACATGTTCCCGATAGTTCTTCATATACTATATCAATAGTAGGATTTTTCATGCTACTTTCAGGTATGATAGGTGTAATAGTTTTAGGAATAATTTTAGTAAAAGAGCGGAAAAAAAAAATTAGTTAAGAAAACTGTCCATTTTAGCAAGACCATCTTCAACATTTTTGTAATCATGACCAGATGACATAACTTCAGATAGTTTTTTTGAATCAACAGAATATTGGACATCATCAAGTGTTCCATTTTGATTGACAAATTTATGCTGTATCAAATATGATAGTTTTTCCTGCAAGTCCTCTGGTACAATACCAAATTTTTCGGATAGAAATGTACAATGCTTTGGTCCATTTTCCATCTCTGCTAAGATTTCTGATATTTCAGGATCAAACAAATTATCAATGATTTGTTTTGCATCCAGATCTGATTTTTCCATATAATAGTGTCAAAATTTTGATTTATAATACTATTCGAAAATTATTCTTGAGATTATGCATAATTTCAGCATGGTTTTTAATGGGGTAACAAAGAATCTTGCTTACTTGAGTACACAATACGAAAATCTTATCAGAATTCTAGGAAATGATATTCCTGGTGAAAGAAAAATGCTGGTAGGACTAACCCAAATTCGTGGTGTTGGAATAATGTTTGCTAATTCAATTATTAATCATCTAAAAATTGATCCTAATTTAAAAATTGGAAATCTTAATTCTGAACAAGTCGCTTCTATTGAAAAAGTTATAGAAGATCCAGAATCAGCTAACTTTCCAACATGGTTTTTTAATCGTAGAAAGGATGCAGAAACTGGAAAAAACTTGCATCTAATTACTTCAGATATAGCATTTAATGTTAGAAATGATATTGAACGAGAAAAAGGTGTATTCAGTTGGAGAGGTTATCGACATATGTTTGGATTAAAAGTACGTGGTCAACGAACAAGATGTACTGGACGTAAAGGTGGTGCCGTAGGAGTTGCAAAAGGTGGAAGAGTTATGCCAGCTAGAGGTGGAGCAGGTGCACCACCAGCAGAAGGAGCTGCTGCACCGGCAGAAGGAGCTGCTGCACCAGCAGAAGGAGCTGCTGCACCAGCAGAAGGAGCTGCTGCACCGGCAGAAGGAAAGAAAGAAGCACCAGCCCCAGAAAAGAAAGAATAGGTGTTAAGAATGGGAGATACAAAAAATTTTAGAAGAGTATGGAAAAAACCAAAACGTCCATTTAATTTTGATTTGAAAATGGAAGAATTGAAAATTTTAGGAACATTTGGATTAAAAACAAAGCGAGAATTATGGAAAGCGAGAACAGAACTATCCCGTGTAAGAAATCAAGCTAGATCTCTTTTAGCCTTAAGACAAGAGATTAGAGAAGAAAAAGAACCAATTTTGATGAATTCATTGTCTAGAGTAGGCTATGTTGAATCTGATGCAACGTTAGATGATGTATTAAATCTTGAAATAAATGATTTGCTTGCTCGTAGACTACAAACAATAGTTCAGAAGAAATTTTACTTTAAGACTCCATATCAAGCAAGACAGGCAGTTTCTCATGGTCATGTGTTGATTGGAGACAAGGTTGTCAATATTCCATCGTATCTTGTTAATGTTGATGAAGAAGAAAAAGTAAAACTTACTTCAGAATCAATTTTTAACGAAATTTTATCAGAACCTGAATCTGATTTGGGTAGCCCTGAAACTGAAAACCTAGAAATTCCTGCTGAAGAAGTAAAAACTGAGGCACCTGCTGAAGAAAAAGTTACTTCTGAACAAACATCTAGTTAGATTTTAAATCAGAAATTCGTTTGTATTCTTTTTCAAAGAGTGGAAATAATTCTTCTATAGTATTTTCTGTTTTAAGTATAGATGCAATTATAGCTCCACCTGCTCCAGCCCCTTCCTTTACAAAACCATCAGCATATGAACGAAGCCCAAAATGCTGAGAATTGTGCAAACAAGGATCAATTGAGAGAACTGTAATTTCGTCAATTTGCTTCAAGGTTTCAAGAAATTTTGCCTGTGAATCATCAATTATGTAAGAGGTACATCCGATTGCAGTTTGTTCGATGTTATACCCAATATGTTTTGCAAGTTTTAGAACAGCCAGCATTTGTGTTCCGCCAGCTAGAATAACATGACATTTTTCTGATGCAGTAGATAACATTCCTGCACATACTGGCATCATAGGATCACCAAAATTTGCAACTATTTCTAATGGATCATCAGATTCTTTGCGTTTTAGAGCATCAGAAACGATTTTGTTTTTTAGATCTAGAGGATTATTCTGCATACTTGAACTAACGTTACATTCAAGTCCAAATGCTCTCAAAACTGCAAGTGCAGTAGTTGTACCTCCAGGGATAGATTCGCCAATTACTAGGCAATCAGTGTTTTGAGACATTACTTTTCCCAAATTCTTACCATATTCAATAGCAGATTTTATCTGATTAAGACTCATTGCAGGAGATTCCGAGATATTTTTTCCAGGAATCATATCTGCATCAAAGTAACATAGAGATGGTCTAACTTTACTTCCAGCATTTACAACAAAATGAGGTATTTTTGCGGCATTTAGTGACACACGAGTCAATAATGCGGGAGTAGGTTTTCCATCTGGAGATATAGGAATTCCAGGAATACAAACACATTTTCCATATTCAATATATTCAGAATCTGCAGGACCCGTGAATTTTAGAAATTCTTTATCAGCACCAGCAATAGTAATTCCAGGAATTTCACATGTTTCACTATATGATGTAATCAGACCAAAAGTAAACCGTTTTTTTGATAGGGTTCTTAGAAATTTTTCACCATGACAAACGATAGACAATTTATCCACCCATTCTCATAACAAATTCTTCTTCAGAAATTGGCTGAATTACTGGATTTGTGTTTTTTTCGTTAGATATAGTAGAAGTTGGATTTGAACCATAATCATGACCCGGATACATTACTAGTTGCTCATCTAATTTTGCAATTACACCAAATAGACTATGGTAAAGTTCCTTTGGACTTCCACCTGGAAGATCAACTCTTCCACAGTTTCCCACAAAAAGTGTGTCGCCAGAGAAAATTTTACCATCACCAACCAGAAAAATACTATCTTTTGAATGTCCTGGTGTATGATATACCAAAAGCTCGGAGCAGCCAAACTTGATTGAATCTCCATCTTTGACAGTCATATCATTTTGTAAAGTTGATGCCTCATGTTGTACAATCTTAACACTAATTTCTGCTGCTAGTTCCTCATTACCTCTTGTATGATCATCATGCCAATGTGTATTCACAATATACTTTGGATTAAGATTTTGTTCTTCAATTATCTGAATTATTTTATCCAGTTCCCAAGATGGATCAATTACTATACATTCCTGGGTAGATTCATCCTCAACAATATACGAAAAGTTTTGCATTGGACCAACTGAAAGCTGATAAACTTTCATAGAATACCATGTTCTGCTTCTGGAGGTATTCCAATTTTTTCAACAAATACTTCACCTGTAAGATCTTTTCTTTTTGTAATTCCTTGTTTCATCTTGTGAAATGTTACAGTCATGTCACATTTAGTATAGACATTGGCAGTTTCTCCTGTCTGAGGA
>CAZKZG010000088.1:0-11493 GCA_964557215.1 uncultured Candidatus Nitrosopelagicus sp.
TTTAATGAAAGACTACGCACTAATCCTGAGTTTGATTTTTCTAATGTCATATCCGTCCCGTCTGAAATATGCTTGTATAAATCCCTATAGTATGTTGATTATATTAGAAAGATAAACAATTTGATTAAACTTGATAGCCATAGTCGTGAATTATCATGCTAACCTCCTCTTCTGAGGAAGCCCCCTGATAGTCCTTTAGTAAATTCTCATTTAATTCAAAAAATGTATGTCCCCAGTTGAATTTGTCCATTAATTGGTGAGATAGTGATTCGTGACCAAGTAAAAAGGCAGCAGATGAAATAGCCTCTACAGTGGTTAATTTATTAAGTTTGGAAAAATTTACTGGATTTCCTGCCAAAAGAGGAGGAAGTTTTCTAGTTATACCACTAAAAACATTTTCAAATATCCCATCTGCATGATTCCAAGAACAATCAATTCCAGTTATTGAACGCACTAAAGTTTTTTCCTTAGATAATAGAGTATGTTTAGAAAATGGATGTAGAACTAATGTACTGGCGGAGGTTTTTGTAATTTTTTTTGCTAATCCAAACCTAACTAATTTGGCAGCTGTACATTTCTTTGGATCGTCCTGATTAAACATCAAAACATTTACTTTCATATAATTAAGTGGAGATATCTTTTATTTTGTTTTACTCAAGAAAAACGTATGATACCTTATAATAGAATCTTGTTGGCTGGTCATCTTTCAGTATACTAACATGCCAATCTTTAGTATTTATTTCAGTGTTCGATTTTTCAGGGAGAATAGTGAATTTCTCTAATCTAACGTCTGCACCGTTATATCGTACTTTGTAGTTTTCACCGTCTATTTGAACAAGTTGATAAATGGAACCTGGTTTGCGGGTAGAATCATTAACAGAACAATCAGCATTTTGACCAATAACGCAATGACCACTAGAGCTTGAGACTTGAATATTGATTGAGGATTCATCTCCACGTGCTGCAGTGAATAATGAACCTTGAATTACTCTAGGTACAAGAACTTGTTCCTCAGAAGTTTTCTCACCTAATGAAATTGGAATTTCTGAAACAGTAATTCTGTTATACTTATCAATTATTTTCTTTGGTGTAGAAGATGTTTCATCAGTAGATTGTTGAGCTGCATAATCAGTTAGAATTGATTCATCATCTACAGTAAATACACTTGTTACAGTTCCTAGATGTGTATCTGCAGATACAGAATAAGTTCCAATTCCACTGGCTCCATCATCAATGTAATATAACCAATTAAATGTAGGTTCCACACCAAATAATACAATTGTTTTACTTACTGCTGGTGATTCTTCAGTAGAAGTTTGAGATTGTAATGTTATTTCTACATCGTCAAAAAATACTGCATTTTTTATTTGACCAGATATTTTTACTTTTTCCCCAGGCAAATACTTCTCTTTATCCAACTCTAAAATCAATTCAGGTAAAGGAAATTCTTCAGGACATTGTTCTGTGCCAGTTCTACTAGGACTCATTGCAGACCATGAAGTTGCATAGCATCCTTTCTGCAGATCATCATCAAAAACAAATATTTGAGTTTGAAGTTTTGTATCCATGTAACTAATTTCTAAATCATAATAACCATTTTTTATTACAATTGGATGTAGCTTTATACTATTTTCAAAATATCCACATTCGTCTATGTTAGCAGTTGTATCAAGTGTAGAAAGTTTTGAATTCTGTGCATTCATTGATGCATTAACTTCTTCTTCTGGAAGATTATACCAAATATCCTGTGTAGTGCCATTTGTAAATGGAGTAATAAATATGGATTTAACTTTAACAATTGAAAGGTAAACTTTCTGTGCTTTTAGATTATACTTGTTAGCATTTAATTCTGGAATAACCTGACCTGAAATTACCAATTCGTCATTAAGAACATATGAATCCTGATTTAGTGTATATGTTAATTTGTCATCTGGAAAAATACAATCAGAGCCTGGATCATAATCTGGTACCAATCCAGAATCAGTGAATTGACCAGAAACCATTGATGGTGCAACAGTACCACTAATCATCATTATAGCAAATATACTAATAATCGAAATTTTCACTTGCATTTCCTATCTATTGTCAAAATAGTAAGAATAATAAATTCAGATTGAGAAAAAGTTGATCTTTTTGTTAAAGTCGTACATGTTTGAGGCAAATCAGATAGAAATTACACACAAAGTGTATAAACAAAACGCATAATTCATCATTTTTTAGCATCACAATTTGGGCATTTCTTATTCACTACTTTCTCACCACATTTGAGGCAGATTCCTTCTCCAACTGACTCGGCGATCATTTTTTTACGTCTGCCAACAAAAATCTTGATCCCTACGTAAATTACAATTGAAATAATTATTGCATAGATTGGAGGCAATCCTGCTCCAATTAGCCCTAATAACAGAAATAAAATTCCTGCAATAAGCATTATACTTCGTCTTTCAAAAGCCAATCATTTTTTGATATCTGGATTTGATAAAAAAGTTATGCCAAGACTCAGAGCCAATAATTTTCCTCATTCTAAAGTCATTACTCTAACTCATCTTCATTGTCTGGCATTAGAACTACTGAAAACGTATATTAAAAATTTAGTATGGGATTGGAGTGATTTGAACACTCGACCTCTGCGACCCAAACGCAGAATCATACCAAGCTAGACCACAATCCCAGTAAGATACAAAATGTCCCCAATTTAAGCTACACAAATAGATTTTAAATGAGATAAAAAAATATCATTTATGGAAATTCAAGATTACATAAAAGCCGGAAAAATTGCTGGCGAAGTACGTGAGAATACAAGAAAGAAGAATTGGATTGGAAAAACTGTTTATGAAATTTGTGAAGAGGTTGAAAATGAAATTAGAAAAAGGGGTGCAAAATGTGCATTTCCTGTAAATACAAGTCTAAATGAAGTTGCGGCACACTACACAGCTGAACCAAATGATGACTTGACAATTTCAGATGATGATCTAGTAAAAATTGATCTTGGTGCACAAGTTAACGGATACATTGCTGATACTGCAGTGACGGTGTGTTATAATCCAGAATTTGATCATCTTGCTCAAGTTGCAGAATCTGCATTAAACAATGCTATGTCAATGATAAAAGTTGGTGTTAAGTCAAGTGATGTAGGAAGAACAATTGAAAAAACCATTAAACAGTCTGGATATCTACCAATTGCAAATTTAAGTGGTCATTCATTAGATCAATATACAATTCATGCTGGTAAATCAGTACCTAATATTTGGTCAATTGGTTCATTCTCATTTACAGAAGAACAGGCATTTGCATGCGAACCATTTGTAACAACTGGTGATGGCTTGGGATTTGTTCATGAGGGAAAAACAAAAAATATTTTTGCACTGGCGTCAAGGAAAAAAACTAAAGACAAGGAAGCAGATAAAATGCTTGATTACATATGGCAAAACTTCAATCTCCTACCTTTTGCTTTAAGATGGCTCCTTCCAGAATGGGAAGAAAGTGACGCCCGAAAGTTATTGGATGTTTTAATAAAGAAAAAAGCAGTTCATGCCTATCCAGTATTAATAGAAGGCAATGGGCAAAGAGTTACACAGGCAGAACATACGTTCATTCCAAATAAAAACGGTGTTACAATCACCACTATGGGCCAATAGTTTCCCCAAATATCTTCCCAATTATCAAAACGCCCTTGCAGTCATCACAGTCACCAATTTTTTGAAATACAATATCACCACTTTGGAATTTTCTAGTGATAGATTTTTTACATGATTTACATTCCAAAACAGTATAACATCTGGTGAATTTTTTTTCAGAGTCTTTCATTGTGACACACCAAGTGTATTACCAACACCAACTACCATTACGGTTTGATTTTCTTTTGTATTATCTTTAATCATGTCATGAATCTCATCTCTAACAGATGATGCTTGATCTGCAATTTCTTTTGTCATAAGTGTAAGTGCTTCATAAATTGATTGCTTGATAACAATTGCTAGTATAGGAATATTATTTTTTGTTGCTACATCCTCAATTTGAAATCTATCTGTCCCAATTCCACCCATTGCAGCACCAAAACCTTTGGCAACAGAAGCTGAATTCTCACCTTCTAATTTTAGTGACGCGTCAACCATTATTATCAGATTAGGCTTATCTTGTGATATGATTTTTTCAATACCTTCCCCCAGTCTGCCAACAGTTGCATTAGGTCCTTCTGCTTTAACTAATAATAATTTTCTACCATCGTACTCAGATTTTGACCACACAGTCTGGAGTGATACTGTTTGTTTCGTATTGTCAAGCATCATTCCACCAACTACCATAGGTCCAATTCCATCACCAATTGGTTGCCCATTTTTCAATGCAGACATCGCATCCTTCAACGCCTCAGCTTCTTCCATAACAAATGGAATCATCATTTGCAGTGGTAATATCAGTGGAAAATTTTTCTGCTTTTTTGCTGTCAAGTATAAATGCCTTGTAGCTTTATGGAAAAGCTGCAATGTTGTGACAATTTCTAATAAATTATGAATTTTAGACACTTCAAAATCTGAAATCTCAGAAAACAATGACTTGACATGCATTCTAGTAAAATCATCTCTTGAACGAACAAGATGATTAATTTTTGGAATTATTCCATTAGGATCCAAATCAACTGGCATGATAGTGAAATACTCGAAAAAACTGTCTAGTTTTTTTGCAGGATCATTAATTGGGGTAAGCGTATTTTTTATGTAGTCTAAAAATTCAGTTTTAGTTTCATTTCGAAATTTTTCTAATTTATCTATGCTTTTTTTGACTTCGTTAGATGAAATAAAAAGTTGTATTCTTTGACCGTAAAAAACAAAAAGAATAATTGGTAAAATCCATATCAACATCATAATAGGGTTTGAATCATCTCCCATTCCAAAAAATTCATCGAGATTAAAATTAGTGAAATCCAACATTCATTATCAGAAATTTTGTAAATTAAATCATTCGTCAGTATACCAATCTGTACCATAAAATTCACTAGGTGGAAAAATAGTGAGTAGTTTTATTAAAGTGGAATTAGGCAACTGTGTAATGCCTCAGACTAAGCCAATTGTTAGTATTGAAAATGTGGTTGCGTCTGCCACTGTAGACCAGGCTATGGATTTAAACAAAATAACAAAAAATTTTCCAGATGTAGAATATCATCCAGATCAATTCCCAGGGTTAGTTTTTAGAATCAAAAGTCCAAAAACTGCAACGTTAATTTTTACATCGGGAAAGATGGTCTGTACTGGTGCAAAATCTGAACAAATGTCAAGAAATGCAGTGAAGACAGTGGTTACAAAATTACGTAATGGTGGAATTAAGGTGAAAAAGGATGCTGTTGTAACGATTCAAAATATTGTTGCGTCAATTAATCTAGGGGGTAAGATTCACTTAGAGCAAGCAGCTAGAACATTACCACGAAGTATGTATGAACCAGAACAGTTTCCTGGATTAATACATAGAATGATTGATCCAAAAACAGTAATTCTCCTGTTTTCTTCAGGCAAACTAGTCTGTACTGGTGCAAAAAAAGAAGAAGATGTTTATCGATCAGTAAATAACCTACATTCATCATTAGAAGAGAAAGATCTTATGATGTATGACTAAAATTACTTGATATTTGTACCAGATGGTACAATCTCATCAACAGTAAGCCAGTAAGGTTTGTTTTCAACATCTGCTGCTAGAAGCATTGCGTTTGATTCAATACCTGCTAATTTTTTTGTCTCAAGATTAGCAACAACAATAACTGTTTTTCCTAAAAGTTGTTCATGATCGTAAAATTCTGCACCACCAATTATGACATCTCGTTTTTCTTCGCCTAAAGATATGGTTCCTTTAATAATTCTAGTTTTGCCTGGAATTTTCTCAACATGATCTATTTTCGCAACACGTAGATCTACCTTTGCAAATTCATCATATGTAATTTCATCCATGTTGATATCTTTAGATATTATAATTAATTTCTTACGAACCCTAATATCTTCCATTTATTGATATTTTTTGTGGCTGAAATTCATGCAAAAGTAGATGTAAATGCATCAATAGACAAAGTTTGGGAAATTATTGCAGATTTGGATAATGAGCCAAAATTCTGGAAAGGTACAAAGGAAATTCGAAATATTTCAAATGATGAAAACACGATAAAGCGTGAAATAACAATTGCGTTCAGAGATCAAAAATGTATGCAAGAAGTGAAAATACTTCCTAAACAAAAAATTGAAGCGAAATTCACTAAAGGAATAATTAAAGGGCATAAAATTCTTAATCTTAACTCGACATCTAATGGATGTACTTTGGAAGCAATTTGGGACATAAAACTTTCAGGCATGATGGGAATGTTTACCGGTATGATAGCAAAACATATTCAGAGTGGTACAGAGCAAGCATTGAATGCAATTAAGCAAGAAGTGGAGAAATGACAAATGGACATTGCGGTTGATGTCTTCAATTATGTCTTTGCTGCAATTTTGATTGGTGTTTTTTTAGCATGGATATCACTTACAAATTCAATGTTCAAGTCGTTTACTAGAACTCCATACCTTGATAAATTTGAAAATATTTCTAAAGATACACCTAAAGTTTCAATAATATTGCCTGCAAGAAATGAAGAAAAATTTATTGGAAAATGTTTAGAGTCGTTCGTACAACAAGACTATAGTAATTATGAAATAATTGCAGTTGATGATTCATCAAATGATAGTACTTGGAAGATTATTGAAAAATATGCAAAGAAGAGTGAAAAAATTGTCCCAGTCAAAGCTAATGCAAAGCCAGATGGTTGGATGGGAAAAAATTGGGCATGTATTGAAGGCTTTAAACGTGCTACAGGTGATTTGATGTTATTCACTGATGCTGACACTACATATTCCAAAAAAGTTATCTCACTATCTGTTGCACACCTTCTATCTGAAAAATTAGATGTACTAACAGTAATTCCTAGACTCATTTGTATCGATAATATAACAAAAATTACACTTCCAATGTTATCAACATTTCTACATTCACGTTATTCTGCATTAAATGTCAATAATCCAAAAAAAGGAGTTGGGTATTTTTTTGGTAGTTTTTTTATTATAAAAAAAGATGTATACCAAAAAATTGGAACTCATGAGAGAGTCAAACAGGAAATTATTGAAGATGGTGCGCTAGGTAAAATTACAAAAGAATCAGGATTTGTACTAAAAATGGTAAGAGGTGAACATTTACTTAATGCCTTGTATTCCAGAAGTCCCAAAGAAATGTGGAATGGACTAGAAAGATTGATGGTCCCGTTGTATCATCAAAACAAATCATTTGCCGTAGGAGTATTTTTTGCAGTTTTATTCATTTTATTCATTCCAATTCCATTCTTGATATACTCCATAATATTTTTTGAAACTAGTATATCTTTCATTCCACTACTAATATCTTCAATCTTATCAACATGTACAATTTTCATTGCTGCATTTATGGAGACAAAAATGGGCTTGAATCTAAATTCAGTCTTTGCATTGTTTGCTCCAATTGGAGGTTTGATTGTAACATGTGGATTTTTATCAGGTCTTCTACAGGCAAACAAATCATCTGCAGTCTCATGGAGAGGTAGAAAATACAGTGTTAAGGAATTCTCACAAAATTACATCAAACTTTGAATTCCAATTATGTAAAAAATAGCAAGGAATATACGCTTACAAATTTTGGTTTTAACAATGGCAAATAATGGTGCAATAATTGGTGGCAGTATTGCAGGTATTGCTATAATCTTTACTGTATTCATTTCATTAAATTCAATATCAGAAAACTCTGAATCAAGTTTTACTGTTACAAATGGTGATCATTTAGAAAAATTTGGTGATGTGACATCAGAATCTACAATGACTTTAGTTCAACTTTTTCAAAAGGCAGAACCTGCAGTTGTACAAATAAATGTTAAAAAAATCGTAAGTGAAGGCGCAACAGAAGAAATGCCAAGTGGTTCGGGTTCAGGTTTTATGTATGATGATACTGGTCATGTAATTACAAACAGTCATGTTGTTGATGATGCAATGAAGATCACTGTGACATTTCTTGATGGTGAATCATATCCAGCAGAAATTGTTGGTGATGATGCTGATCTAGATCTGGCAGTTTTAAAAATTAATTCTAGAAATAGTTACTTGCATCACTTGGAACTAGCAAGTTCTTCTGAATTAAAAGTTGGTCAACAAGTTGTAGCAATAGGAAACCCATTTGGGCTATCTGGTTCTATGACAACAGGAATTGTAAGCCAGATTGGTAGACTACTCCCACAAGAATCGGGATATTCTATTCCAAATGTAATTCAAACAGATGCTGCAATAAATCCAGGAAACTCTGGTGGTCCTCTACTTAATATGAATGGAGAAGTTGTGGGGATTAATACTGCAATTCAATCAGAAACAGGCAATTTTACTGGTGTTGGATTTGCAATCCCATCAGATACTGTCAAGAAAATGGTGCCAATTCTAATTCGTGATGGTGAACTTAGACATCCATGGATAGGAATTTCAGGTATCGATATTGATTATGAATTAGCAGAGATTAGGGGACTAGACAGTACCAAAGGATTTTTGATTGTTTCAGTGATAGAAGGTAGTCCTGCAGAATTTGCTGGATTAATGGGTTCTGAGACAAGAGAAATCATTGATGGTAGAGATATTCCAATGGACGGTGACATTATTGTCAAAATCGATGGAGAATTGGTACGAAAGATAGCTGATATTCTTGTACATCTACAAATGGAGAAACTAGTAGGTGATGAAATGGTTCTTACTATACTAAGAGATGGGGAAATGATGGAAAAGACTATTTTCTTAGGTGAAAGACCAAGTAATTAGTCAATCCTACAAAATTAAATACTCGTTACCAAGATTTTTTATGTTGAGTAAACTTGAATTTGATTTTGAATCATTTAATAAAATTGAAGATGGTTATGAATTAACTAAAGACGATGCATATCAACTAGTACCAAATTTACAATATACATCAAATAGTTTATTTCAAACTGCAGAAAAACTAAGAAATGAGTACAAAGGAAATACTGTTAGTTTTTCCAAAAAGGCATTCTTCAATATTGTAAATCTTTGTAGAGATACATGTAGCTACTGTACATACAAATCCGAACCAAATGATAACAAGTTATCATTAATGAATAAACAAGATGTTAAGGATTTAGCAAAACTTGCAAAAAAATACAAGTGCACAGAAGCACTGTTTGTAACAGGAGAAAGTCCTGAACAAAAATATCAACAGGCAAGAGATTGGCTAAAACAAAATGGATTTTCATCTTTAGGCGAATATCTTGTAAATTGTTCTGAGATAGTTTTGAATGAAGGAGTTTTCCCTCATACTAATGCAGGAAATCTTACAAAAGATGAAATGAAAATTCTTAGAAAAACAAATGTAAGCATGGGATTAATGTTGGAAACTTCAAGCAAAAGATTAAGACAAAAAGGAATGCCACATCATGATGCGCCTAGCAAAGAACCATCTACCAGAGTTGGAATATTAAAAAATGCTGGTGAACTAAAGATACCAATGACTACTGGAATTTTAGTTGGTATAGGTGAAACCATAAACGAAATAATAGATTCCCTTTTTACAATAAAAGAAATTCAGAAAAAGTTTGGAAATATTCAAGAAGTCATTTTACAAAACTTTCATCCAAAAACAGACACTATGATGTTTGATCATAAAACCCCTAACGATTTTTATTTCAAATCAATAGTTGCTCTCTGTAGAATAATTATGCCTGATATGAATATTCAGATACCACCAAATCTTTCACAGAAAAATTATCATGAATTTCTGTCCGTTGGAATTAATGATTGGGGTGGAATTTCACCTATTACTAATGATTATGTAAATCCAGAATTTTCATGGCCAAAAATTAAAAAGATAGAAGAAAAATGCTTATCCCATAACTTCAAACTAAAAGCGAGATTTCCTGTATATCCAGAATTTGTATCAGTTGTTAGTAAAGAATTAAGAGATAGAATGTCTTTAATCGCAGATGATGAAAAATATGTTAGAGAGGATTATTGGAAATGAGTGATCAAATAACAACAATTGATGGTTTATTAAAATACGCTGACCCTGTGATTTCACAAATTTTAGATAAAGCGATTTCAGAAAAGGAAGTTACCAAAGAAGATGCAATGGAACTTTTTGAAGCTGATGGAATTGATTTTCACTTGATTGGTATGGTAGCTGATGTTCTAAGAAAAAGACGAGTTGGAGAAACCGTTACATATGTTGTAAATAGAAATATCAATTTTACAAACGTATGCATTAAGCAATGTGGATTTTGTGCATTTAGTAGGGATTTTAGAGAAGAAGAAGTATACTTTCTGCCAATAGAGGAGATTAAAAGAAGAGTGAAAGAGGCACACAGATTTGGTGCAACAGAAGTGTGTATCCAGGCAGGATTACCACCAGATATGGATGCTGAATTGTATGAGAATATTTGTAGAGAAGTAAAAAGTGAGATTCCAGAAATTCATATACATGGATTTTCACCGGAAGAAATTCTTTATGGTGCAACTAGATCAAACATTTCACCAAAAGAATACTTGGTTAGACTAAAGGATGCAGGTGTAGATACAATCCCAGGTACTGCTGCAGAAATTTTAGATCAGGATTTGAGAGATAAAATATCTCCTGGACGAATAACTGTGAATGATTGGATTGATATTATCAAAACTGCACACAAAATGGGTATAAAATCTACATCAACCATGATGTTTGGTCATTTAGAGACAAATGAGCAAAAAGCAAACCACATAGAAACAATTCGCCAAATTCAAAAAGAAACTGGTGGTTTCACAGAATTTGTACCGCTAAATTTCATATTTTCTGATGCACCAATGTATAAGCATCAATTGCATGAAGGAATCAAAAAAGGTGCAAACGGAAAAGATGTTTTGTTAACTCATGCCATATCTAGAATCATGCTGAATAATTATATCGATAATATTCAAATGTCATGGGTAAAAGAGGGACAAAAATTCTCACAGTTATTGCTAAAATGGGGGGCAAATGATTTTGGTGGCACATTGATTAATGAAAGTATATCAACAGCGGCTGGTTCAGAACATGGACAACTCTTAAAACCAAAGGAAATCAGACATCTAGTTCGTGATATAGGTCGTATACCTGCTGAAAGAAACACAACCTATGACATTTTAAAAACATTTGAGAAAGAACCAGAGATTACTGAGTCATTAGATAGTATAGAAGATGCTAAGAAATTTGGATCATATTTTGAATTAATCAAAATCAATAAATTCAGATACAAAAATCCCAGATAAACCAATTGATTTTTCAAAATTTCTGAACAATTTTTCCTTATTGAAATAATAAACTTCCAAGATATATCACAAACGCTATTGCTAAACCAACCCCGACAGGTCGTGGAATATACCCCCTAAATCCAACAAACAAAACTAAACTAAATGCAATCATTATGTAATAGTTTGAAAATGCATCTTCAGA
>CAZKZG010000089.1:0-3818 GCA_964557215.1 uncultured Candidatus Nitrosopelagicus sp.
TCAGGATGTGCATTGGCAAATATTCCAATGGTTATAGTTTCTCCTGAAAAATTCAATTCAATTCAAGATGGAGCAAAAATTGAAATTGATACTAACTCTACAACCATTATAAATTAATTTTCTAATACACCAGTTTCTGTAATTTTACTTCCACCTGTTGGAAGAACTCTTACATAATCATCAACTAAAAACAATTTTGCAAATTTTTCATCAACCCCCACAAAATTAGCTCTTATTTTTTTCCCCATATCTGCAATTTCTATACCACCAGGTTCAATTACAGCATAACAAAGACATGTTTTCTTTATTGGTTCTGGAGGTCCACAAACTAACAAATAATTTTCATCCTTATGTAAAATTCCTACCGCAAGTTTTAGTGTTGAAATTTTATTATAATTTCTGGTTCCTTCAATTATGAAAGAGCCTTTACCCATTGTCTGTCCACTTGGGGCTGCCTTTTTTACCTGTTCAGGGGTAACCCAATAACAATTAACTCCATACATTCCTTCTTTCCACGCTCTACTGAAGCATACTGTTGCATGAGATGTTTCTGAAATACTCAATGGCATAATTTTGTCATTTCTGTCTTTCAAAATGAAAAATGGTGAACCATTGATTTCTGCATGAAAAACCTTATCGTCTTTTTCTACATATTTTCTAATAATTGCCGAATTAGATGAACTATCTCTACCACCAACCGCTAAAATTCCGTCAGATGTGTAAAACCAACGATATCTTTCAAACCAACTTTTTTTCCTAACTTCAGAAAAACCTATTGAACCACGTGCTATTTCTCCTTTTTCAATTGTTTTTTCCAGTTTATTTTCAGTCTTTTTGATTAATTTCTCAATTGATTTTATTGCGGCTTTCTGTTTTTTTGATTCATCAAATAATTTTGATGCTATACTTGGTAATGGCAAATTCACATCAATCTTTATTTTAGAATCAGTAATTTTCAAGATTGAAACACCTTTTTCTTTTATTATTTGAGAATCTTTATTCTGTAAAGCCTGAGTAATATCTGAATCTGTAATATTCGATTTGCCTTCTGATTGCATTGTAAATAATAGATTAGCTACATCCGAAATCTTTTTTGATTTTTCTTCTACTGTAGAAATTGCTTTTTTTTGCTCCTCTAATGTATTTTCCAGTTCCTTAATTTTTTTCTCAGCAGTATCACTGTATAGGGATTTTCCTTTTTCAAGAATCTGTTCAGAAAAAATTATATCCAAACCATCATTAAAACTTTGAACTTTTTTTGCTCTTGAATTATCATCAGAAAATCTAATAGGAAAAACATCAGATGCATCTTCATCATTAATTATAGTTGGATCATGATTTCCTTGAATAACATTAGTAATTGTAGTATTGATAATATCATATAATGATTCAATTTCTTCATCTGAAATTTGATTACTTGGTTTTTCACGTTCAATAGATGAAAGACGTATAATTTCTTCAACGTATTTTTTTGGAAGACCCAATCCTCTGCCGATGGTTTTTCCTATTGTTGTAGACGAAGTTAATATTTTTTTAAAATCATCTTTTTTGAAATTTATAACATCTATACCGTCGGTTGGTGGTGGATTATACTCAACACCAACACGTAATTGTCTATGCTTAACATCTATCGAATGTAGTAATGCCAGAATTTTTTTATTATAATTACATAATAGGATATTTCCATCTCCGAAGAATTCTATTATTAGAACAAATCTATTATCAAAATTTGAGAATGTGAGATATGCTATACGTTCAGTACCTATCTGTTCAATCTTTTCAATTTTCGATCTTAGGAGATCGCTACGTAATCTACGTAGAAGTTTATTTGGTTCAATTGAATCAATTTTTTTGCTAGTTATCCACATTCCTGTAGAAGAAACCATTAACATTATGTCTGGTTTTTTTGGATGATGTAATTTGAAAAGTAGACTGTTTCTGTTTATTCCCCAAATGTTACTAACATAGTAACCTTCAGTCTCAGCCTGGAGTTCTTTTACTAGATATGCTAATTCAATTCCTGCTAGTGGCATAGAAGAGAATATCGACTACGTGATTATACTCTTACGGTTACTAAACACAGCATTTTTTTGACAAAGATTTTAAACAAGGCATCTAGCAGTGAAACTAGAAATTTCATTGGCTAGATTTAAAAAAAAGAGAAAGTACCGTCCAGATCCAAAAGATTCTGAGAATGAAGATAATTCTATAGAATTCACAGATAAACCTCCAACAGAATCAGAATCTGACGAGAACCTTACTGGAAGATGGACATCAGAACCTGAGCAAAATGATGAACCTGAGCAAAAACCACCAACAGATGTGGAAGACCCAATTGATAAGTCATATACAAAAAAATTAACTGATAGATTATTTTGGATGCGGATAGCCTTTTCAATTATAGGAGGTGTAATTGCAACCTATGCATTTGAAGACATTACAGACATGGAGGAAAAACGATGGACCTCGATTGGATTTATGATAATGCTCTTCATCGCTACAGCAATAATTGCCAAGTCGTGGAAGATTAAGATTGCAAACAAGAAAAAATATGTTACAACAGGAATAGGAAGTTTTGTTTTTCTTTATCTATTCTCCTGGATAATGTCATACACATTAATTCATGCAGGAGACACTGGTGGTATAGTTCCATTTACATAGTTTATCCGTGATCAAATGTGGAAATTTAAAACTCCTGGAATACCAGATGAAGAATTTGACAGGGCCGAATCAGTTCCTATAACAAAGGAAGAAGTTAGGGCGGTACAAATTAGTAAAGCAAGGTTATCGTCAGGCCAAACAGTTTTTGATATAGGCTGTGGCAGTGGTTCAATCACAGTTGAAGCTGGATTACAAATTGAATCAACTGGAAAAGTAATTGGAATAGATATTGATCCTAAGGCAGTTGAATTAACAAAAACTAATTTAGAAAAATTCCAGATCTCCAATGCAACTATAATTCTTGGAGATGCAAAAGAAAAGATTTCCGATTTAGAAGAGGCAGACGCAATTTTTATTGGTGGAACTGGCGGTGATACTAAGGATATTGTTGAATTATGTGAAAATAAGCTAAAATCAGGAGGTAGAATTGTTATTGGAATAATTCTAATTGAGACATTATATTCAGTATTACAGACTATTGAGAAACTAAAATTCAATTCTATTGATATTACACAAATAACTATTGCCAAAAGTCGAAAAACATCAACTGGTACAATGATGCTATCTAGAAATCCTGTTACAGTAATCTCTGCAACAAAAATTTAGTCTAGCTTTTTAATTGGGCATAATCATGTTGTTTTATGCCTGAATTAGTTGGAATTGGTGTTGGTCCTGGTGATCCCGAGTTGCTTACAGTCAAGGCTGTAAAAACAATTCAAAATGCTGATGTAATTATGTGTCCAGCATCTAAAGAAGATCGACCAAGTATAGCACTATCAGTTGTTAATTCATTAATTGATAAAACTAAAAATCAAGAAATTGTTAAACTAATCTTTCCAATGACAAAAGACAAAGATGTTCTTGAAACACACTGGAAGGAAAATTCAAAAATTATGGCAGAAAAAGTTCTTTCAGGAAAAAATGTGGTCTATTTGACAGTTGGTGAGCCTTATCTTTACAGTACCTGTATTTACATGCATAGAGAAATTCGCCAAAATCATCCTGACATGAAGATTACTGTCATTCCAGGAATTGTTTCAATGTTTACATTTGCATCTAAAGTTGGAGTAAGTATTGCAGAAGGTGCAGAAAAGGTTGCAATTATTCCGTCATGTTATGATCTTAGTTCAGTTAAAGAAATTGCAAAAAATTCTGAA
>CAZKZG010000090.1:0-4611 GCA_964557215.1 uncultured Candidatus Nitrosopelagicus sp.
ATGTGCACCTTTTCCATCAACCCAGTATGTACTGAATTTTTTGTACATATCATATGAGCCAAAGTAAAGCTCTTCAGTTTCACCATGAGTTGGACAAACCTTAGACATGAAGACTTGGTTATTTCTTTCAAAAACTTCAGCATCTAAAATCATGTTACAATCTGGGCAAATACTTTGTGTAAATCTAATAGTAGATTTCTTTCCCTTTGTCTTTGTAGATTGGTTAGATATCTGAATTAATGCCATCCGTAATGAAATTTTTTAGAATTAGTATATAATAGAATTCCTACTCTCCACCAGATGAAATGGGTAATGGGTATATATGCAATCCAAGTATCAAGATCAGGAGTTGATCGCATATGAGTATTTCAGATAAAACAAAAAAATCTCTTGAAGAAATAGGTCTAACAAGTTATGAGATAAAGACCTATACTGGATTACTAAAAGGTGGAGAACTTAATGCTTCAGAACTTAGTCAAAATTCGGGAGTTCCATATTCAAAGATTTACGAAGTGCTAGGAACTTTAGAAGAAAAAGGTTGGATTGGTTCCAATGATGAAAGGCCTACAAAATATTTTTCAAAGTCACCAACAACTGCACTTGAGACAACTAAACAAAGTCTTGATACAGAATTTTCAAATAATGAAAATGCAATTTTAACAGAATTAATTCCACTTTATTAAAAAAGTGGAACTAGTGAAAAACCTGACATATTTGTAATTTCTGGAATAATGAATATTGGTGCTAAGATTATGGAACTTGTTGAACATTGTAGAACTGAGGTAATGATTGCAGTACCTCAAGCAGGTGAAGCTATTGTTAAACAAGCATTACCAAAATTGCGGCAACTACACGACAAAGGAGTAGATATTACAATTCTCACATCTGATAAGCTTGACAAAGAATCACTAAATTCTATTTCAAGAGTTGCAAAAGTAAAAGTAAAAGAAGGTTTGTTTGGTGGTGGTATTATTTCTGACAAACGATATGTTGTAATTCTATTAGGACCAGAAATTAGTAATTCTAGTTCCTCAGATGTAGTTGCAATCTGGGCAGATCATTCTGGACTTGCTGGCTTTGCAAGAGAATATTTTGAATATCTTTTAAAAGACTCGGTAAAAGTGAAGTAATAAGATTATTTCAAAACATGGCAGTGAATACTTAATAAAAGAATTTTCCTTGGGTAGATATGGATGAATTTCATGATGATGAAGTACTATTCGTAGGTACTGCAGAAGCAGAACATACAGAGATGTATTTGAAAGCTATCTGGCACATTAGAGAAAAAGGTGGTGATGTTAAGATAAGCACTATTGCAAAGAGACTCAATGTAAGACAGCCAAGTGTAGTTCAGATGCTAAAAAAATTAGCTGAAAGAGAACTGGTAAAATATAACAAAGCTGGGGTCTCCCTAACAGAATCTGGTGAGAAAATTGCAGCGTCTATGATTAGAAATAGTCGTCTATTAGAAGTCTTGATGGATAGTGCACTAAAAATAGAAATTGATGAAGAAATGGTTTGTGGAGTTGAACATCATATGAGCAAACAGTTCACTGATGCATTATGTATAATGTTAAAGTGTCCAAGTAAAAGTCCAAGAGGTCGTGATATTCCTATGGGAGAATGTTGTAAAACCTCTAGAAACCAATAAAACTTCCAAAAGAAGATATAGTAAAAAAAAGATGAAAGTTTATGGCATGTTTTTGTGGATGTGAGGAGTTTGAAAATGATCCTGATGGAAAGATCCTAGGTTGTGTAAAATGTAATCATGGAAGACAAAATCATGAGGAAGAGTTTCGAGATGCGGCAAGAAAAAATGAACAGCAATCACAAAAACGTGATGCAGACTTTGGCTAACTACTCTCCAATAATTTTTACAAGAATTCTTTTATTTCTTTGACCATCAAATTCCCCGTAAAATATGGCTTCCCATGGTCCAAAATCTAACTCATGATTTGTAATTGCAATGACAACCTCACGTCCCATAACTTGACGTTTAAGATGAGCATCTGCATTATCCTCACCTGTATCATTATGTCTATATTGTTCAATTGGTTTGTGAGGCGCTAAACCTTCAAGCCATCTATCGTAATCACTATGTAATCCAGATTCATTATAATTGATGAAAACACTCGCTGTAATGTGCATTGCATTAACTAAACACAATCCATCTTTTATTCCACTTTTTTGAACTAGTCTTTCGACATCACCAGTAATATTCACAAATTCTTTTTTTCGCTTAGTTTTAAAGACAAGATATTCGGTTAGTGCTTTCAACATTATGTTTTACAGCTTTATTCTTAAAAGTGTAAAGTGCAGACTCAGAACTCAAGATCCCTATCATCATATCAAAGGATAGTTTGCATCATCGCCTGCAATAATCAACTACAATAAGTATACTTGAATCTTTCACGAAGCTTGATATGTAAGAAAATTGGATGAATTAGAAATGGTGATAATTGATGCACCTTCAACGGTAGAGAGCTTTAGGCGCTTTGTAATAGCAAGTACATGTAGTTCATTTGCACCTAGAAGTTATCTTGAGGATCCTGAGGTGTTTCCAGAACGCGATGAAGACAAAGGTTCGATCTATGTGGAAGCAGCAGACAAAGTAACACTGAAAAAAATTAGAGATATTACTTTTGTTAATGCACGAGATGTTCTAGGTATAATATATTCATCAAAAAGTGGGAATACTAATTTGAAGTGGCGCCAGATTAGACGAAACACAGGAAAAGTAAAAGGTGAAGCATCTTCTAATTCATTAGTAAATTTGGCAGAAGGTGGTGTAATTACTTTAGATTGGGTAGAAAACTATGTTAAAAAGAAAGCAGAAGAGCAACAAACTGTCTCAGAATAATAAGTTGGATTTTTAATTAAGATACTCTGAAAAAAAACATGATTTCAAAAACACTTGATGATAATACTATTTCATTCATACCCGAAGATTCAGATGATTTGCTGACAATACGTCGTTTAATCAAACGTGGTGATAAAATTATTGGAGAAACAACACGCGTAATAAAACAGGAAAAAGAATATTCACGACCAGATAAAGGTGAGCGAATAAAAATTAGACTGGCAATTGAAGTTGAAAAAATATCTTTAGATGATGTTTTGGATAGAATTCGTGTTGGAGGAACCATCACAGAATCAAATAATGATGCAGTACCTCATGGTTCACATCATTCATTTATTATAAAAATTGATCAACCATTCAATCTTGAAAAGAAAAAATGGACACCAGTTGAAAGAAAACTTGTAAGAACTAAAGATTATGGTGAAACATTTGCGTTAATTGCAATTGATACGGGTGATTGTGGTATTGGCAGACTAAAAGGAACACATCTGCATCTTTTACCAAATATTTATTCTGGTTCAAGTGGAAAAAGATACAAAAGTAATTTCAAAATAGAAAAATTCTTTGATGATGTTATTACAGCACTATCAACAATAATTCAAAAATGTGATATTGTGATAATTTTTGGACCAGGTGAAACAAGAAAGAAATTTGGAAATTTTCTTTCAAAAACTACAATAGGTCAAAAAATCCAAATTAAGGTAATAGAAGGTGTTGATTCTGGTGGTGAGGATGGAATTCATATCTTTACCAAATCAGAAAGCATGAAAGAAATAATGTCTAATACAAAATTGGGAAAGGTTTCTGCTATAATAGATCAAGTTATGTTTCTTGCGAATAAAACAAGTAACAAATTTTCAATGGGATTAGAAGAAACACGTAAAGCAAATGAATTTGGGGCCATAGAATCACTAGTATTTTCTGAGAAATTAATTCAGGAGTTTGATGAGCAAATGGTGATAGATTTTCTAAACGATGTTGAAAATAGGGGTGGGAAAATCTTCAGTGTTGATAGTACAACTGATGTAGGTTTGCGTGTCTCTGGTTTGGGCGGAATAATATCGCTGTTGAGATTTCCTGTTACTGGTTAAACTGTGGCCTCAGTTAACCATTTCAAATATGGTTTATTTATTGAGCTAGGATTTATCTCAACAATTTCTGGAACATCATAAGGATGAAGTCTTTGTAATTCTTTTTTTAGAATTTTCAAATTATTTTTAGTGGTTTTGAAAATTCCTAGATATTCTGACTGATTTTCGATCTTTCCTTTCCATGAATAAATTGATGAGATCTTTGTAATATTCACACACGCTACAAGTTTTCTCTTTACTAGTTGATTTGCAATATTTGTGATTGTTTTTTTATCTGGAAATGTTGAGATGATAATCACTGGGGCCATAGTAACCGATAAATGTACGATACTAAAAAAAATTACCGTTCACATGGAATTAGATCTTTTAACAGATAATGCAATAATATATGTTCTAGTAGCTTGGGTAGGAATATTTATCACGGCAAAAGTCCTAAAACTGGAAAAATATGGTTTTACAATAAAACCATACAGTCTTACATACAAAAATTATAAGGTTCAATCTGCACTAACTAGATTACTTGGAAGAACTAAACGTGGTATCAGAGTTTTTGCAGATGTTAGTGTTATAGCTGGATTCTTAATGATGGGATTTGCATTTTGGTTCTTATTTTCAAATATTGCAAATTTCTTTGTTGAACCAACTGAATTTGCAGAATTA
>CAZKZG010000091.1:0-5993 GCA_964557215.1 uncultured Candidatus Nitrosopelagicus sp.
CCACACCCACCTGGATTCAAACCAAGACTTACAATTGCATTAATTATTGTAAACGTGATTGTATTTTTTGCTGAGGTCGCAGTTACTGGACAATTTTTTGAATTTTCAAATATGCAAGCAATGAATATGTTTTTGAATTGGGGAGCTGTTCCTGGTTGTATTACAGGACAAATTAGTGGAATTGATACTGGTGTAAACATAGTTAGTTGTCCCGCAATTCCAGAACTTTCATTGTTAACTTCAACTTTCATGCATGGTGGTTTGATGCATTTAGGTGGTAACATGCTCTTCTTATGGATATTTGGTGACAACATTGAGGCAAAATTTGGAAAAATAAAATATCTTGGTATCTATTTACTTTGGGGAATAGGAGCTGGTCTGATTCACGTTATGGGTGATCCAGGAAGTGGAATTCCTGCTGTTGGTGCTTCAGGTGCAATTTCTGGAATACTAGGAGCATATCTTGTAATTTTCCCACGTGCAAGAGTTATGACTTTTCTTATGTTGGGATTCTTTTGGAGAATGCTACATATCAAAGCAATGTACTTTTTACCATTTTGGCTTATCTTTCAAAATTTACTACCATTCTTCATAGGTGGGTTTGGTGTTGCAGGTGGTGGAGTTGCATATCTTGCACACATAGGTGGATTTGTTTTGGGTCTTGCACTTGGGTTCTTATACAAAAAATTACATAGATCTGATTACAAATACGGAACCAGATATGGCTATAGAGATGATTGGAGATAATTGGTGTAGTTAGTTTTTTATTGTTTTAGAATCCAGTTTTGTTGTGTTAAATAAATTTACTATAATAGGTCTTATAATTGGAAGTATAATCTCAATTCTTGGTGCATCTTCAATGATTGATTCACTAAGTACTCCAAATGAAATACAAGAAGATTCTGTAACATTTGGAATTGGTGATATGGATAAAATTCAGTTTATTGCACCAGAAAATTCATCTCAATCTATAACTGTCACTGGAGATACATTTGATATTAAAATCATAACACCAGATTCAACTAATGATGTAGATCAAAGTTTTAAGGATAAAGCAAGCTTCTCATGGACTTCTACTAAATCTGGTGAAATAACTATTATAATACAAAATACTGGCGATTCTGAGTTTACTGAAGATTATAAATTTGAATTAGAACGTGATCCGCTGTTTTTTACTTACTCAATTTTAGTAATCGTTGCGGGAATTGTAGTAATTGGATTCAGTGCTGGATTTAGTGCTAGGAAACCTAAAGGTTTCTAACATAATTCTGCGATGGGATAAGATCCAATAATTTTTAGAAACGATGTGTCTTCTTTTAATTCTGTTAGAATTTGTTTGATATTTTCATTTGATTCATGACCAATAAAATCTACATAGAAATTATATTCCCACGATGTTCCAATTTTAGGTCTTGATTCTATTTTTGTTAGATTTATCTTATGATCAGAGAATCGTTTAATAATTTGGTATAATGTACCCGGCTCATGTTTAATAGAAAAAATTATTGAAGTTTTGTCTTTTCCTGTTGCTTCTATTTTTTCTTTTGATAGAATTAAAAATCTAGTATAATTATTTGGTTCATTTTCTATATTTTCTTTAATAATTGGCATATTGTAAATATGAGCAGCATTTTTACTTGCTATACATGCAACATTATTTTTGTTCAGATCTTTGATAATTTTCACGCTACCAGCAGTATCATAAGTTGGAACTGTCTTGTAGGAATAATTTTGTAAAAAATTTCGACATTGTCCTAGGGCCTGAGGATGCGAATAAACCGTATCAATATCTTCCAAATTACCACTTCCAATTAAACAATGTTCTATTTTGTGATAAATTTCTCCTACAGCATGAAGATTTGATGAATATAGTGCATCATAACTTTCACCCACAGTTCCTTCAATAGAATTTTCAATTGGTAAGATAGAATAATTTGTTTTTTCTGCTTCAGTATGTTCTATAACTTGTTTGAAGGTTGAACAAGAGATTGTTTCTATTTCATCATGAAAGTTTTTTTGTGCTGCACTTTGACTGTATGCACCATTTTCTCCCTGAAATGAGACTTTATTCATTATGTTCATCAAATTTTAGAAAATCAGCATTTTCAAAATCAGAGGATAATTTACGATCATCTATCCAATTACATTCACTGCATTTTACGGCATCACGAATTTTGATTACTGCTCCAAAACATTTTCTACATTTTGTAAATAAAACTCCCAAATCATGTTCATCAATTTTAGCATGAATAGTTCCATTGACATGACTGATAATTTTTAGCTTAACAACATCTTTTACTAATGCTGCATTTTTTTTCCTCAAATGTCTTATTACACAAATACACTCAACATTTGATTCTATTTTTTTATTGTTGATATATTGAATAGATACTGCAATCATTGAGCCTAGATTAGCTTCAACGTAACCTATAACAATATCTCCTATTTTTGGAATAAGAACAGATTTTTTATTTTGTATTGATACCTGTTGCTCTGATTTGTTTAATTCAACAGTTCCAACTGAAGAAGATCTTATTGCCTCTCCATCTTCAAATGTATTTTGTCCTGGGAGATATTCTTCTATTGTTGCTACTTTTTGTCCAGGCAAAGTGGATTTTTCTGACATTGAGTATTTTTTAGTAATATGACTATTATTTGTTTTTTATTAAAGCCAATGGGGTATCTCAAAATAGTTATCAATCTCTTCATTTCGGAATAATTTTAACAATGCAGTTGCTTGTGGTGTAGATAAAACCGGTTTATCAAATTGATTATCAGTAGATATTCTGGGACATGCAACTTGAATAAATGCATCAATACCAGTGAAATTTTTTAGTCTCTCATTTGTTATATCTGTAAGTGCAATTAATTGAACAATTTTACCCTCTTTTTCTAATTCTTTTTTAAATTTCAAGGCAGTTAATTGTGCAAATTGGCCTTCCTTTAAACCAACAATAACTCCAAATGTTTTTGCATCTGCAGCTTTGAAAATTGTTAACGTTGCCTTTTTTTCTAAAGTTTCAGCAAACTTTGTGACATCTCTTAATTCATTAAAATAAGGATCTAAAACATACGTTGGTTTTTTTGTAGATAATGCTATTCCTGCAGCATGGAAATTACTTTGACCAAGAAATAAATTCACATCAGAATTTTCTTTCGTTTCTACAGCAGGATAAAACTCACAACCAAAAACTTGTCCATCATTTAATTGACCCTTACCTTTTCCAATTTTCACTCTGATTTTATTTTTTTCAAGATAATTTTTTACATTATCTACTTCATGCAGATGTTGACTGTCAGTAATCAATGAAACTACTTTTCCTTTTAATTTTTCAATAGACTTTGGCAAAACCTTATCAAATGATATATCATCAAATGCATTAATCATTACAACATTATTTTGAAATGTTTCAAGTTTGTTGGTATGACCAATATTAAATAATATTTCAGCACCTAGTACTTTAGCCCCATTTGAATTCAAATCACATGTTCCCCAAGTTGTATCACCTAGAATAAAAGCAGGAATTCCAAATTTTTCCATTATATTTCCTGCTGTTTTTTGAACTTTAGGTAATATTCCATCTGGACCATTTAATGCCACTGATATTGGTTTCCTATCAGATATTACTTGAAATATTTTCTCTTCATCTATCACTATCATTTATCATGAAAAACTTGATTTTGAATTTAAACTAAACTAATCAAATGACTAAAATTGAAATTAGTGGTATAACACGTATGAAGTCACAAACACTGTATATTGGATTTGATGATACTGATTCACCAAAAGGTATGTGCACTACATATCTAGCCTATAAGATGGTAAATCTTCTCAAAAAACAAAAGGTAACATTTCTGGATTTTCCATATTTGATCAGATTTAATCCAAACATTCCTTGGAAAACACGAGGAAATGGAGCAGTGGGATTAACCATTTCAACAAATAATCCTCAAAAAATTAAATATCTGGTAAAAAATCTTATTCAAACATACTCAGATACAAAAAATGGAGCCAATCCAGGTCTAGTTTTTTTTGATAAAGAAAAAATTCCTAGTGAGTTTGAAGAATTTAGTTCAAAAGCACTTTGGAAATTAATTCATCGAGACGATGCAAAAAAATTTATCGCAAAATATAATCTAGATTCATTTTATCTAGGTAACGGCCAAGGTTTAGTTGGTTCTATTGGTGTAATTGGTTACAAATTTTTTGATCAAACTTTTGAATTACTAAGTTATCGCAATGAATCCAAATTTGGAACTAAGCGAAAAATTAACCAAAAAGATGTCAGAATAATGCAAGAAAAGACATTTCCAGAGACTTTCAATAGTTATGACACCAATAAAGATAAAATTTTGATCTCTCCTCATGGTCCTGATCCAGTATTCTATGGAATTAGAGGTGAAACTCCTTTATCATTAATTGCTGCATCCAAGCTAATTAAACAACAAGAAAAACTAAATGGTTATTTGATTTTTAAATCAAATCAAGGAACTGGTGATCATTTAAAAAATAAAATTGATTTTAATGATTTTTCACCATATACATCTGGAACAATAACAGGAACTGTTGCAGTAGCTCCAACTGTGATGAAAGGAGGACATGTATTTTTTGCTATAAGTTCTAAAAGTCATATTTTTCAATGTGCTGTATACAAACCTACAAAAATTACTAATGTTGCAAGAAGTTTGATTGTTGGTGATAGAATTACAATTGGTGGTGGAGTTAGAAAAGCAACCAAAAATTTCGACAGACTAGTAAATATTGAGTTTATTAAAATTCTAAAACTAGAAACAAAGTATGAAACTATTAATCCTTTCTGCAAAAAATGTAAAAAAAGAATGAAATCAAAAGGAAGAGGCCAAGGTTATCAATGTATCAAATGTGGGAGTAAATCAGCTAAAAAATTATCCATTAAGATACCACGCCAAGTCTCTAAGACACTATACATTCCAGAAATCTCGGCTCATCGTCATCTTACAAGACCAAAGCAACGATTAGATACAATCAACCAAAAAAATCAATTTTCTAAGAAACTTGAATGGATCACCAAATTCTAAAGTAGCGGGGAGTAGATTTGAACTACTGATTTTCGGGTTATGAGCCCGACGGGATGACCTGACTTCCCCACCCCGCTGACAAAAATCGCATTATGCGTTATATACGCTTTTCAAATGCACAAATTAATAATATATTCAATTAGATTTTTGATTGTGAACAAAAAAATTAGAATTGGAGGAATTGTTGCCGCACTGATTGTATCTATAGTAATATTGACATCTCCATCCAGTCCTCCTCCTATACCAGAACCACCTAAAAATAATACGCAAAATCAGTTTGTTGAAATTTTAGCTACAAATCTAGAAAAACCTTGGTCTATTGATTTTGCTGATAAAAGAATATTCATTAGTGAAAAAGGTGGAACTATCAGAGTAATTGATTCTGGAGAATTATTAGATGATCCATTAGTAACATTGCGAACTGCTGATGTTTTTGATGGTGGATTGTTAGGAATAGCAGTCCATCCTAATTTTGAACAAAATAATATTCTATATGCATACTACACGTATTCTGAAGAAGGAGAGCTATGGAATAAACTAATTCAAATCAAAGAATCTGATAGTAAAATTATTGAGGCAAAGACAATACTTGACAAAGTTCCTGGTTCATCATTCAGTAACGGTGGAATTATCAAATTCGGCCCAGACTCAAAACTTTATGATGGCACAGGAATAGTTTCTGATCTTTCACATGAATCACAAAACTTGGAATCATTACAAGGAAAAATCTTAAGATTAAATGATGATGGTTCAGTTCCGGATGATAATCCATTTGATGATTCACTTGTTTATTCATATGGACATAGAAATCCTAAGGGAATGTCATGGGATTCATCAGGAAATTTCTATCTAACTGAGATTGGTCCAACTAAAAATGATGAAATTAATCTAATTACTGCGGGAAAAAATTATGGTTGGCCTGATGTTCAATGTTA
>CAZKZG010000092.1:0-3543 GCA_964557215.1 uncultured Candidatus Nitrosopelagicus sp.
TAAATCTCTTCCTACACCTAACACCAATTATAATGTTAATCCAATTGGATTAGCTATTGCTAGTGGATTTACATTTGCTGCTAGAGGTTACTCATATGATGTTCGTCAATTAAAAGATCTAATTATTGCTGCAGTACAACACAAAGGTCTTGCATTTTTAGATGTTTTACAACCATGTCCTACGTACAATGATATCAACACACGAGATTGGTTTAGTGGGGAAGATAGAATTGATGAAGCAACTAAAAAACCAATGCCTCGTATTTACAAACTAGAGGATACTGATTATGATCCAGTTGTACATTATAGTGACGAAACTGAATTAAATCAGAAAAAAACACAGGCAATTGTAAAATCATTAGAATGGGATACAAAAATTCCTACTGGAATTTTCTATAAAAATGAGTTAATTACACCATTTACGAGAAGGTTAACAGATAAAATTCCAAATTATTTAGAAAATCCATCATCTTTACAAAAAATTTCTCGTGATGGTAAATCTATTACAAACATCAGCAAAATTTTAGATTCATTAGATGTTTAAAAAAATGAATAATGATATTAGATAGTCTCTAGGATATAGTGATACAATTGAACATAGTAGATGCAAATAAAATATTTCGAAAGTCAATCATAAAAGGTTTTTTTGAAAACGAATTGATGAAATTAGATTTTAAGAAATCCAATGTTAATCATCCATCAATTTCTGATTATGGTTTAATGAAATCTAACTTACTACATATTTTCTTTGATATTGAAACAGGTTCTGATTATCCTGATGGAGATGAGTGGTTTGTGGTAGAATTTTTGTTTCCTTACTCTATGCAATTACCTGATTCTATTAAGGGAACTGATTATTTTACTACTATTACTGTGGATGAAGGAAAATCTTTTTGGCATCATCGTGAGTTAATTCGCTACAAATATGGAAAATCAAAAAAACTACAAGAATCAATAGAATTTATTGAAACAAAGTATAGTACATTGCATGAAATGGTTGAGCCTCTAGAAAAAGATATCAAGTAATCAATTTCCATCCATCTTCTGAGTTAAGAAATTCTTTTCCATCAGACACTACAGTTGTCATTCTCCATTTTACTGCATTAATATCAAAATTATAAATTACTTCTGTTACATTTTCAGGTAGTTTTTTTGGATCTAGATGATATTGTAATAATTCTAAAACAAAATCAATTTTTTCTACAGATGTACGAAACCATTGTCCCTCATCAGAATCAACTATAAATCTAATTAATGGGTCTCCTGCAAAACTAAGATTAATTTTGATTGCTTTTCCATCTCCTCTACGCCTTTTCATTTCTTTAAAAATTCCTTTTACTCGTTCCCATTCTTTATACTCAAACCATTTGAAAAATTCTTCATTGAATGAATATGGAATTGGCATGTCAATCATGCTGACATATTTGCTTTCATAATCTCTTTCAACTTCTATATCATTTGTATAAAATTTTTTTTGTAGAAGACTTGTAATCACATTAATCTCCCACGGAGATACTCCATAATGTTTGATTATAACAGTCTGTGATTCGTTTGACAATATTACCAAGAATTATGAATTATAATTAAAGCTTCAAAGTGTATGTAGGTATTTCCACAAATACATGAGTCCTACTGTACTAATCATAAACAGCATTGGCTTCCATGCAAATACAGGAATATCAGGCGTAGAAATTTTTATCTTATAATTTTCAAAAATGTTATGAATGTATTTGCTAATCCGATTATTCCATATTTGATATTCAATACCATATTTTTTCATTATAGTTTCAATTTCATAAACTACAGGCGTACGTTGACTGAATAGATGTTGGAGATAATCTCTTGAAATTTCTACCTCTGCCTGAATCGAAACCATCCCTTTTTTAATATTAAAAAGTCTGATATGCATTTCCCATGGCTTTTTTAATTTTAATGAAAACCCACTACCGATTTGAAATGGTTGCTTGTGCTCAAATTTGACTTTTGTTGCACCTTCACTAACAAAGATCTTTTGAATTTTTTCTACATTTTCCTTTACAACAACATGAAGTTCTTCAACACCAGATTTTTTATCAATAAAGATTTTTTCTTTTATTCCATCCATCACTTCTACAGTTTTTGGATATTTTGTCATGTATTGCATGTTAATTCACTTCAAAAAGCTTGTATTTAAAATAATTAATTTAGTTTATTTGTAAAGCCTCTTACATAGACACACTGTTCATGCGAGACTGTCATTTCACTATGTAAGATTTTTCTACTTGTCATTTTGCATTTCGAATCTCTTATTATTGCAATTGGTTGGGACTCTGAACCTTCACCCATCTTGTGATTAGCTATTGATGCTAAATTATCTGCAGTAGCTTGAAACGTTACTTTTAATGGATTATCTTCTAAGTCTATGTCTCCACGTAAGTCTTTGACAGGTTCCAATCCAGAACAAGCGATTGCAATACCAATAGTTCCAACTCTTGCTGGCATTAACCTACTATCTACAATGATTATTCCAACATGAACTGAGTGTTTAACAAAAATTTTTCTTTTTAGATTTTCAGCAACTAGGTATGGGTCATCAGGATATAAAACTAATCTAGTACCATCAGAATTTGATTTATCAATTCCAGAGTTTGGTGCAAGAATGTTGTCAGATGATGTTATCACAAATCCTGATACACCACCAAATATTTTATCTGATTCTCTGAGTATTACTTCAGCGAATTTTGGTTTAATCTTAAATTTTTTGGAAATGCTTTCAGCATCTTTTGATGCAAATATTGAATTTGTATCTAATATTCTACCTTGTGAATTAGCAACATATTTGCTTGAAATTACAATTACATCTCCATTTTCTAGCAGAATGTTGTTGTTAGAAAAAATTTTAGATATTTCATCAAATAAATCGAAACTACCTTTCTGCCGCTTTGCTTTTAGAGGAATAACCGTTAATACCACAAAATAATTACTCACTATTCTCTAATTATTGTTTTGAAAAGCTTTTAATCTCAAGAATTGGCATTGTCGTTCATGAATATAACTGAAAAAATACTTGCTCGTGCTTCTGGTAAGAATAGTGTATCGCCAGATGATGTAGTATTTGCAAAAGTTGACAAGGTAATGTTACATGATGTTTCAGGTCCAGGTGTGATTAAAGTATTTGACAAATTGAATACTCAAGGAATTGATACATCACAATTACATGATGCATCAAAAGTTTGGGTTGCAGAAGATCATTTTGTTCCTACCGCAGAGAAGATTTCTGCTGAAAATATAGTAAAATTATCTGAATTTACAAAAAAGTATGGAATAGAGAAACATTTCAAATATGGAAGGGGCCAATATGGAATCTGTCATACATTATCACATGAAGAAGCATTGGTTTCACCTGGCGAAGTGTATGTTGGCGGTGATTCTCATACAAATACTACTGGTGCACTTGGTGCATTTGCATGTGGTCTAGGTCATACAGATGTTGCATATGTATTATTAAATGGTGAAATATGGTTCAAAATTCCTGAAACTTTCTATTTCAAACTAAATGGTAAA
>CAZKZG010000093.1:0-11408 GCA_964557215.1 uncultured Candidatus Nitrosopelagicus sp.
GACATCAAATGTTGCTTCGATTTACAAAAAGATCCAAGATATCAAGAAGGTATCTGGAAAAAAGAACTCGAAGTATTTACAAAAATTAAGAAAAAGGCAGAGTTAGAAGCATTTTCAAAATATGGCCTAACAAACATTACAGACAAATATCTTCCTGAAAAATTAGAACTAGCAAAAAGTCTATAGATTTTTTATTCTAAGTGTTAGAACACCATTTCTATATTTGAAATCAGAAATTTCCATCTCGTTTGAACCTTCAATTGGCACTTCCTTTGAAAATCCTTGTGAACCTCTTACGTAAAGAACCCTATCAATCAGTCTAACCATAATTTTGTCCTCAGGTCCTGGAACTTCTGCAACAAAGACAGTTTCTTTGTCTCCTTTAATTAGATCATATACCCAATCCTTTGATTCAGTGGCTCTTGATTTGAATTTTGGCTTGTTTGTAGTTACCATTTTTTTAATAATTCCAGTCCAATAGACAATGGTTATCAAAGCAATTCCAATTAGGATGAAACTAACAAATCCATTGTCAGCACGTAAAGACATGGCATAAATCGCACCAAAGAGAACCAATAATGCTATTGGAATCACAAAGTTGAGTGATTTTTCTGAAGACACTGTAGGACTGTTATATTTGCTCAATATGACAAAACATGCATCTACCAAATATAAAGCATATTTGATTTTTATTACCAATTTAGAGCTAATTCGGTAATGGTTGGGACTGAAAAAACCAAAAAACTATCAAATGCTGAAATCTTTTCCAAAGGCTCCTTAGTGGCTATTATTATTACAGTTCCCACATTAACATCATTTTTTGGTGTTTGTCAACTTTCTGATAACCTCCTTTATGGTGCAATTGCATGATTGGTAGTCAATTTCATTGCGTTAGGATTCTCTTTCAAGCTAGTAAGAAAATTTCTTGTTAAAAAACAAGATAAAGGAACTGAGTTAAACTAGATAAAAATGAATGTTGATTTTTCTCAGATTGAAAACTTGTTAGTATCTGAAATAAAACTAACGCCAATTCAGGCAAGAATATTTCTTTTAGTTGTAACAGATGGAAAAATGAATGTAGACAAAATTTCCCAAAAACTTGAAATTAGCACTTACGATGCATTGGAAAATTCAAAGAAATTAATAGATTTAGGCGCTTTTATTGATATGCCAGACAATGAATTTGAAGCAATGCACCCACGATTTACAGCAGTCAACATGTATCGAAAAATGTGCGAACGTGAACAGATTGAATTTAAGAAAAATCTAAAGGTGGATAACATTGGTGTAGTTTTAGAAAAACCATATGATGATGCAAGGACTAAATATAACAATAAGAAGTAAAAATTATGAGTGAGAATTCTAATGATTCTGCAGAGCAGAAAATTCCAACACCTGAAATATACAAGTGCTGTGATAATCCTCAGATAACATATCTTGCACCTGTTAACATCAATGTAGAGGAACGAACTATTGGTTCGGTAGATGTTTGGAGATGTGCTTCATGTAAGAAATCATTTTGCGAAGAAAAGCAGTTGGGTATTGATTCAATTACTGACATAGTTGGAATGCCACGAATAGAGGATGATGAGAAATGGGGTGTTGTTGTTAGTAAATTGCAAAAAGGAAAAGACAAATGGAAACTAGTTAAGCTAAAGGAGAGTGGTATTTTGAAATTTGAAACAGCCGATGAGCAAATTATTGATCTAAAAATTGAAGATTACAAAATAGTGGACGACTTCCATACGAGTTTTCTAGTTCTTGATAACATACACAAAGCAGTAGAAATTTGAGTGTAATTGGAAATTATAGTAAATATCAAAGAAATTGACGGCACACAAATGGCTGCAAAGATTGTCGGTGATTTCAAAATTAATGAAAATTCATTTCCATTCACTGCCATAGCATTTGGGAGAATCGGTGGTCAAAATATAGGCGTTAAATTAACTGATGATGTTGAAAGTAAGATTAAGGAATTGGGATTTGATCTTGATGAAGTCATTGCAGAGCTTCAACGAAATCTCATCCAAGGAAACCTAAACCTACCCGAAGGATTGACAAAAGAATCTTTTATCGACGATTAAAATTCTGCTTCTTCTAGTGCCTTTTCACAAGAACATGATTTGTTTTCTGGAATTTTATCAATCAGTTTAATGAGTATCGTCTTTGTTGCTTCGACATTTTTTGATAACGTTTCCATAACTTCTTTTGCGGTAACTGGTTTTTCAGCCCAAACATCATAGTCTGTGACAGTTGATATTGACATGTAACAAATCTGTGCCTCTCTTGCAAGTTGACATTCTGGGACTAATGTCATTCCGATAATATCAGCTCCAGTAGTTCTAAAGAATTTTGATTCTGCTTTGGTTGAAAATCGTGGACCCTCAATGCAGACGTAAGTACAATCTTTGTGCACAACTACATCTGCATCTTTTATGACATCTGCCACAATATTTTGCAGTTCGGGACAAAATGGATCCGCAACTGATATGTGTATAACTCTACCATCTTCTGAGAATGTTCCTTTTCGTGATTTGGTAAAATCAATAAATTGTGATGGTAACGCAAAATGGCCAGGTTCAAGTTCCTCTTTTAAACTTCCTACTGCTGATGGTGCTATGATTCTTTTTACTCCAAGTTCTTTGAATGCCCAAATGTTTGCTCTATAGTTTATCAAATGTGGTGGTATAGTGTGTTTTTTTCCGTGTCTTGGCATAAATGCAACTTTTCTTCCGTTAAACTCACCTATTGTAATAGAATCTGAAGTTTTACCAAAGGGTGTTTCAACTGTAATTTCTTTACTTTCCTTTAACAAACCTGAATCATAGATTCCTGTTCCGCCAAAAATTCCTATTTCAGCAGTTTCTTCCATCAATATTCCACCAGTGATTCGGTTCTATATTCTTTGATTTTCTCAATTCCTTTTAGTGCAGTCAATTCAATTATGAATGCAAATCCAATCACTGTTGCTTCCAATTTTTCAACTAGTTTTGCAGCAGCTTTTGCTGTTCCACCTGTGGCCAACAAATCATCGCAAATTAATACACGTTCATTTTTTTTTAGTGTAGTCTTTTGTATTTCCATTTGTGCTTTGCCATATTCTATTGAATATGACACCTTGACGGTTTTTCCAGGTAATTTTCCTGCTTTTCTAAGCAAAACCATTCCCTTGTTATATTTTTGAGCTAATGCACATGCCAAAATGAATCCCCTAGATTCAATTCCGGCAAAAACATCCACATCATTTGGATGAAACTTTTTTGTGAATTCATCTATTACAAATGATAACGCTGATGGATCCCTTAGTATTGGACTAAAATCTCTAAAGAGAATTCCTTTTTTAGGAAAATTTTCATAATCTGCGATTTTATCTTTTAAATTCATAAAAATACACAAAAAATCAGAAATAAAAACCGTTAGTTAATGTTCATTAACTTATCTTATTGTAATTATTAAAGATCCAGTAGCACCATCTGTACTGGTTACTTTAATTTCAATTTGTCCAGATTCAATATCATTTGGAACTATCCAACTAGTACGATATTCGCCAGTATTTGTTGAATAAATCAACAGAGAATCAATCGTAGTTCCATCAGAATTAAAAAATTTTATATCTACAGTTGTTCCTGGAGTAGTACCAGCACCAGAAATAGTCACAATTTCAGAAAATGTATACTGCAAAGATTCCTTGTCAACTAAAACAAGCACATCTTCTAATTCTGTGGCAACCGTGAATTTGAATTCTGCAATGTTTCCTCCACTCTTTGCCTTTACTGTCCATTCACCAATTTGTGGATCATTAGGTATTCTAAATTTGTCAGTTCTAAATGCACCTTCTTTGTTACTAAAAGTCTCAATTCTTTTTAACAAATTATCCTGAGGATCATGTAATGCAATAGTGATAAGTGAATTTTTACCTGTATTACCCATTACCAATATAGACTCTCCAGGATTGTATTCATTCTTTGTAGTTTGCATTTGTATTGGTCCAGAACCAGACGTTAAACCAATAGTAAATACAGTATCACCTCTAGCATTTCCTTGTCTTACTTCAATAGTGAACGATCCTGAAGAAAGCTCGCTAGCATTTACTTCATAAATGTAAAATCCGTCTGCGCCTAGTTCCACCGTCTCTGATAATCTTTCTTTAGAAGCTTCATCAATTACAAGTAATGATGCAACTGAATTTGGTTCTCCTTGAATTGTAACAGCTATTTTTTCATTAGTGGCATAATTTAATTTTGAAGTATTTACAACAATAACTTGAGTTGGATCTTCACCAATTCCAACTACGCTAATACTTTCTTCATCTCCTTGATTAACATATAAGATGTAAGTTCCTTTCATTGCAGTTTTACTTATTGGTATTCCAAAATTAACAATTCCTGATGAATCAACATTGATAAGATCTGTGTATACTTCTGCACCTCTAGGATCTTCAAGAGATAATAGTAAATCTTTATTTGCAATAGCATTTCCACTAAATCTAATTTCATCACCCAGTTCATAACGCTTTTCTTCAGAATTGATAGTAATTTTTTTAGAAGAAATAACTTCTATATTTCTTGATATTTCTGATTTTCCATCTGAAATAATTATTGTTACTGTTTCTAACTTAAGATCTGGTGGAATAAGATTTTCGTATGACCATGCTCCATTAGACTTTGTTGTAATTGTATCTATTGAAATAGTTCCAATACTTTGTTGCGATGTAATTGTTAGTGTAGTATCTGGAGTTCCACTTCCCTCTAGGATAATTGTGTCTCCTCTCTTTACAGTAGATGGCGTATTAGCCAGTACTAATTCTGAAGTCTGTACCACAACTCTCTTTTCTGTTCCTATTAGTCTAAGACTAATTTCTTTTTCAGCCCCAACAGAGTCAGTTATAGAAAATTTTGTTCTTTCAGTTTCTATTTTCTCTGAAGTCTTAGATGTTATCAAAAAACTTCCATTTTTATCTGTGTAAAAAGACTTTGTTAAATTGTCATTGATATAGAATGTCAATGATTGATTTGGAATAAAATTTTTGCCAACTACTCTAAAATCAGAACCTGGTGCAACTTTTTCTGGAATTAATCTGAAACTTGACTCATCTTTCATTCCTACAGATTCTGGCTGATTAATTGTGGGAATGTCAGTAACACTAGTTACTTCATTCCCTTGTATCTCTGTAAGTATCTGTGCTGTTTGTATTACGTTTCCATTAGAATCTAATGCCTTCCAATTTATTGGTGGTTTTCCGACTAATGTTTTAATTCCAAATTTTACATTTTCTCCAGGTCCGATTGAATTTTCACTAGTAAAAATTATCACTCCCTGTGGTGTATTTTTTCCTATCCAGCCTTTTTCTGTTTTGAAGGATTGAAATGAATTTTCACCACTTAACCAAATTCTAACTGAATCAATTTCTACATTATTGCCTCTGCTATTTTTGAACTCTAAAACAGTTGAATTTTCGAATCCTATACTACTTACAACTATTTCATTTTCACCATAAACAGTATAATTTGACATTGTGAAGAATGAGACTGAGAATAACACCATACAAAGTATTCCAATAAAAACCAGCCTCATTGATCTCGATAATGTTCATCTACAATTAAACCTTAATCAGAAAAGATTCTTTGATTTTTGAATAAAAAATTAAGCTGTATTTAGCGTAGCCTTCAATTCATATGGATTTTCTTCCCACCAATTATTGTATAATTCCTCAATCTCTTTCATATCTGAATTATTAAGATATCTTCCATCAGACATAGATGAAAAATTTTCTATCTCTTCTTCACTAATTACAGTGGGAAAAACTGACGAAATGCCATTTTTTGATAAAATGAATTTAATTGCTAATTCCGTAATACTTAGTCCATTTCTTTCTGCAATTGGTTTTAGGCGTTCAACTTTTCTCAATGATGATTTAATCCATTCTCCTTTTCTGACAGAGCGATGATCTTTTTCATCAATTTTTGTTTCTGCAGTAACTTTACCTGTTAATATTCCTGATGCATCAGGAACTCTTACCAAAACTCCAACATTATTTTTAATTCCATAATTTATTAATTCATTACCAGGGGTTTGTTCTAATATGTTATACACAGTTTGAACAGCAGTTACATTTTTTCGCTTCATTGACTCCAGTCCTTCCTTTTCCCAACCAATTGCAGGACCTAAAGCAATTTGATATGTTTTAATTTTTTGTTCATTTTGCAAATCATTAAGAGTTTTAAAAATTGAGTCATCATGTATATGATACATTTTTGGGTTGTGTAATCCATACATGTCAAGATAATCTGTTTGAAGTCTCTCTAAACTTTTTTTTAATGCATTACGAGTAAATTTTTCATCAAATTTTTGTGGGAGTTCTTTATGACCAATCTGGTCAACACTTTCAAAATCATATCCATACTTCGTTGAAATAACTATCTCGTTTCTCATTCCTTTGAATGCCTCACCAATTAGTTTCTCGCTTTTACCTTTACCATACATATCCCCAGTTTCAAAGAAATTAATGCCGCAATCATATGCTTTTTTGAGCATTCTTATTGCTTCATTAGAATCAATTTCTTTTCCCCACCAATTAAGGGCAATTGTCCATGCACCAAATCCAATCTCTGAAACTTCTATCCCACTTTTTCCTAATTTTTTATATTTCAATTTACTATTTCCTTAAACTCTTTTAATTTTGAATCAATTTCTGAATCAGTCAAAACTGATTTTCCAGATCTAACATTTGAATATATTTCTACCCATGATTTACAACCTAGAAATTCATCCGGTAGTAAAATTTCTATTTCTGGAATAGTGAATGTCTGTAGAAAAACTGCCTTCAAAGGTTTCTCAGACATCCAATTAATTCTTTCTTGAATGTAAGTATGACTCCAAACATGGAATGGTGATAATGCATCTATAATTTCCTTTGATTCAATGTCTTTTTCATATAGTACTTTTGCAAAAGATGTAATTCTATTCATACCCTTATTCGGTTTTTGTTTTAATACTTCATCTAAAAAATTCTGAAACTCTGATTTGACAAATATTTTTTCCTGATGTTCCCATGTTGGAAATAAAAAGAATTTTTTTGATTCTACATTGAACCCTGAGGCTGTTTCTAAAATTCCTCCTTTTCTTAGTATTACAGTTTGTTTTCCATATTCTAGCGCCTTAACTACTGTTGCCCATTCTTTTAGCCCGTTCATCATCCAAGGCTAGTAATTATAGGAATAATATCTTTTTTCACGCAAACTATCATAGGCGTATCGACTTTTATGTATGCAGAAACTTTTGTTCCTCTAAGTTCCATTATTAGATCCTGAAAAATATGCAAGTCATCTGTTTCAAATGCCAACATAAAATCTTCATCATGTATTCCAAAAGAATATGTTGTATTCAATTCAACTTGAGGAAATTTTTGACTAGTTTTGATATGTTCATCCATCATCTGTTTTCTTTGTTGTAATGGTAACAGGTACCATTCACGTGTTTTAATAAATGGGTAGACAATTGCATATTTTTTTGGCTCCATTCCGCTAACAAATGAATGTGTTCTATCTGTTTGTGCATATATTGATGGTCTAGTGGATGAAAGATATACACGTGATGGAGTGATATATTTTCCAACTACTGTTAGGTAAATTTTTGAAATTAATTCTTGAATATCTTCAACAGTTTCAGACATAAACCACAAAAGAAAGTCTGCATCATCTCTTAATCCTAGTGTTGAATAACTACGAACCTCCACAGGTGAATTTACAATTACATTCTCTAATTCTCTGGCAGATTCCTCTTTTGCAAGATCAGCCATCCATCTCCATTTTGGATCAATTTTAAAGAATGAAAAATTGAAAAAATATTTTTTTTGTTCTTCTGACATGCTATCTTATCTTAGCCAGCATTTAAAATGATTATCTTTTTTAAAATAAATAACATCATCATCACTAAACCAATAAGGATGATGGAAAAAAGATAGATAGACTATTACTACAAAGTAAAATATAGCAAGATAAATTGGAAGTTTACTAGAGAAATTATTAGTAAAGGTTTCTTGTAGATTGTGCATATAGTTCATGTTTAAGATTCCTTAATGTACAAATTTTTCCTATATTCATCTCGATCTAAAAACGGATACATATCTTCTAGTGGTCTTGAAGACATAGAGCCATCTGCATTAATTTTGGAAGATACAGATGGCATTACTGTAAGATCTCGTGGTACCATGATATCACAAATCATAGGACCATCATAATCAAGTACTGTGTGAATAACAGATGCTAGTTTTTCATGTTGATTTACTCTTATAGATTTAATACCATAAGCATCTGCGACTTTTAGAATATTAGGAAAGGATAGACCCGACTGTGAACTTTCACCTACAAATCTTTTGTTAAAATATTTTTCCTGAGTTACACGTATAGAATGATAACCATCATTATTGATAACAAATAGTTTAATGGGAAGATTATATTCTACAACAGTTTGTAATTCTTGTATATTTAATTGAAGTGAGCCATCTCCAGATATAGCTATTACTCTATTTCCAGTAGCAACAGAAATTCCAATAGAAGCTGGAAGAGCGTATCCCATAGTAGATAATCCAGCAGATGAAATGTATCTTTGATGTTCTTTTAGTTTCAGGCCTTGAGATACAGTAAATGCACTACTTGCATCAGAAACAAAAATGTCATTTTTAGATGCCTGTTTAGATAATTCTTCAAGAAATACATATGGATTTACATAGTCTTTAAGAATGTGATATTCTGGTAAACACACAGGATATTTAGTTTTCCAGGAAATACATTGATTAAACCAATTGGAAAAAGTATGTAATTTAGAATTTACACAGAGTTCTAATAATTTGATAAGAGCAATTTTTGCATCAGAGTGTATTAGTAAATCAATAGATATACTTTTTTTTAAATGGGATGTTTTGTCAATATCAATAACAATTTTTTTTGCTTCTTTAGCAAATTTATCATAATCATACCCAATTGCAGAAGTATTCAAGCTAGAACCTATACAAATTAATAAATCAGAATTTTGCATGGCTAGATTAGCTGCTCTGGTACCCTTAATTCCAATAGTTCCAATATTTTGAGGGGTTTCACTAGTCATGTTATCAATTCCCAAATACGGTGTAACAACAGGGATTTCAAAAGTATCTGTGAATTTTTTCAAGATATCTATTGCTTTTGAAATTCTTACTCCTCTACCTGCAATAATTGTTGGACGTTTAGATTGTTCTAAAAGAGCAACAAGGTCAGAAATATCCTTAGTGTTTATTACAGGTTTTTGTTGTTCAGTAGGAATAAATTTTTCTAATGTAGAAGGTTCAATGATTGCACTTTGTACATCTAATGGAATATCTATCCAAACAGGTCCAGGTCTACCAGATTTTGCAATGTAAACTGCTTTTTCTAATTCATATCTGACCTTTTCAGGTTCATTCAATACAACAGAATATTTTGATATGGATTCAACTATTGGAATAATATTTAGTTCTTGAACTCCAAATTGTCTTAATCCAGGTACACCAGAGTTGTGTGTTGTATCAGATTTTTTAACTTGACCAGAGATATACAAACAGGGTACAGAATCTTGCCATGCACCAGCTAAACCAGTAATGGCATTAGTACATCCTGGTCCAGTAGTAAAAAAACCAACACCAAAATTTTCAGTAGCACGAGAATATGATTCAAGTGCCATCGAAGAAGTTTGTTCATGATGGGTACAAATCGTTTTGATTTTTCCATGAGACACTATTCCATCAGATAAATGCATGTTACCGGCACCTACCAGATTGAAAATATGATTAACATGAAGTTCACTATAAATAAAATCAGCTACATAATCAGCTACACGCATAAAATTCATTAAATCATAGGGGTTTATTTTTATTCTTATTATAAGTCACGAAAATCTTTGACAATTACAATGAATAATTGAATATTTATGCAATTAATTCAGGAAAATTATGACTATAAATCGTGTATTTACAAATCTAAACAATTTTTATTAATAATTTAGAATTATGTCTCTTTCAAGAAGTTTTTGTTTGGTATTAACAGATACACAAATTCCAGAATCGGGAGTTGAGAAAACCAGAGTTAATCTATAATTACAAGTAACATGACTTGGAGGGATTCCATCTTTTATTTGCTGCATAGGTGTGGGCAATATCCAATTTTGGGTTTTTAGTGAATCATAGTATAAAATTACTTGAAAAAAAGGCTTTGCAGGAAGGTAGATTGTAGCATAGCTCTTTTAGCTTAGTTCATACCAAATACAATTCATGCCAGCTAACAAATCATGGAAACAATACAACGAGTCCCTAGTTAACAGAGGAACCTGTCTGATTGACGTGTCTTTTTTAAAATTTTTACTTAGTCTGAATTACCAGTTATCCAGTCGTAGCCACGTTTTTCTAATTCTTGAGCAAGATCTGCATTTCCGCTTTTTAGAATTTTACCTTTTGCAAAAACATGAACGAAATCTAATTTATCTAAAAAGTTTAAGATTCGTGCATAATGTGTGATTACAATAGTTGTAGAATCTTTGTCAGAAACTTCACTGATTGCTTTGGCAACTGCTTGTACTGCATCAATATCTAATCCTGAATCCGGTTCATCAAGAATTGAGATTTTAGGTTTTAATACAGCCATTTGTAATACTTCTGAACGTTTTTTCTCACCACCAGAAAATCCTTCATTTAGATACCTTGATAGAAACTCATCTTGTAGTCCAACTGCATTGATATTCTTTTTTAGATAATTTTGAAATTCTCTAACAGTAATGAAAACTTCTCTGTCATCACCTTGCATTGCTTTGCTAAGTGCATTATAGGATGTTCTAAGAAAATGTGAAAAGCCCACACCTGAAACTTCAGTTGGATACTGAAATCCTAAAAACAATCCTTTCTTTGCTCTTTCATCAGCAGTTAGTTCCAATATGCTTTCCCCATCTAACAAAATATCTCCACTTGTAACTTCGTATTTTGGGTGTGCAAGTAGTGTATATGCTAAAGTACTCTTTCCTGAACCATTAGGACCCATTATTGCATGAACTTCTCCAGAACCTGTTTTTAGATTAACACCCTTTAGAATTTCTTTACCTTCACGCTTCACATGAAGATCCTTAATTTCAAGAATTGCCATGAAATTTCAATCTGTTTTTTATATATAATTTCGACGAATTTTAGCTCTTCCTAATCAAAAAATAAGAAAAAAGGGGGAATTATTTTATAGCCAATATTGGTCTTAGAGTCAATATCATCTTATGTGTTGTAAGAATTTCCTTCACTCTATTCCTGATTGTTACCTCAGTTACTCCTGAAACTGACGAGACATCTCGTTGAAGAATGTTTTGACCAATCAAAATGGATGATACGTATAGATACGCAGATGCAATTCCATTTGGTG
>CAZKZG010000094.1:0-19450 GCA_964557215.1 uncultured Candidatus Nitrosopelagicus sp.
AGAATCAGACAAAGCAAAAGAAATGCTAAAAAATACTAAAACAAAAATGTTTGATTCAGTTGAAGATGCAATTAACACAGTAGTAATGGAGGTAAACAAATGACAGACATTTATGAAATTCTAAGGGGTCAAAAAGATGAAAATGGAAATTATCAAAAGCAGTCAGTTATTGTTCAAGGAATAACTGGCAAGTATGGTTCAGCACATACAAAATTGATGATGGAGTATGGAACAAACATTGTAGCAGGAGTTACTCCAGGAAAAGGTGGTCAAAAATTTGAAGATAAAATTCCAATTTTTGAAAAAGTCAGTGAAGCAGTTGCCGCTACTAATGCAAAAATTTCAATTGTTTTTGTGCCTGCAAAATTCTTTTTAGAGGCAGCAACTGATGCATTAGAATCTGGAATTAAACTATTAGTTGCAATTCCAGAGCATGTTCCAGTACGAGATACAATGAAGATTATTGAATTAGCAAAAGAGAAAGATGCTGTGATGATTGGTCCAAATACACCTGGTGTTATAATTCCAAGTTTAACAAAAATTGGCATTATGCCTGCAAGTCCTTATTCACCTGGAAGAATTGCAGTGTTATCAAAAAGTGGTACATTGTTATATGAAATTTCAAATAATCTCACTACTGCAGGGTTTGGTCAAAGTATCACTATTGGAATTGGGGGTGATCCTGTTAATGGTACTAGAATGATTGATGCGTTTGATATGATAAAGGATGATCCTGAACTGGATGGTATTGTTGTTGTTGGTGAAATTGGTGGTGATGCAGAAGAAATCTTAGCACAGCATATTATTGACATAGGTTTTGATAAACCAATTGTAGGATACATTGCAGGAAGACGTGCACCTAAAGAAAAACGAATGGGACATGCTGGTGCAATTGTAATGGGTACATATGGGTCTGCAGAATCAAAAATTGCTATGTTTGCAAAAGCAAATATCCCAGTTGCTAAAAGGCCTGGAGAAGTAGCAGTACTGCTTGCAGGAAAAATGACTAGCCAATAAGAATTAATAGTGTATTAAAACAAAAATTTTATGCCAGTATCAGATCCATTAAAAAAACAAATTGCACAAAAGGCGAGATTACATATGAAAATTTGTATTTCATGTGGTGCAAGACTAGATATTAATGCAACACGATGCAGAAAATGCAGAAGTAAAACTCTAAGATTGAAAAATAGACAGTTGGGTATTAAAAAGTAATTAAAAATATTTTATTTTTTTCTTCCAAAAATTTTAAATCCAGAAAATTTTGATGAGATAGATTCTTTATCATTAATGGAAGTTGAACCTACACCATCAAGATAATCATATGTAATATCTTCACCACCAAAACCTATTAGTTTTTTATTTTTTAATTCGTCTATGAAAAATTTTTTTCCATTTTCCAATTTCAGTATTGCGTCATCACTTATATCAAATCCTGAACCTTTATCGTAGAATCTAATCATGCCACCTTTTTTTAATTCTATAAAAACATCATAGCTTACTTTATGCCCAAAGATCTGAATTTTTCTTCCTTTAATTTTGACATTATCAACAATATCCAGTACTAAAACTTCATCTGCTTCTAGTGATACTGTTTCCCTAACAGTACCTGCGATGATTTTACCATTTGGTGCATTAAGCTCTGAAAAATGTTCGCGTGTTAATGACATACCAACTCTACCTTCTGGATCAGGAACCTGTTCTCGTATTCCATTTACATTTCCACATATAATATCGCCATTATCAACGGTAATTTTTGCTCCATTTTCAATATTGAATCCATTATCAATTGGATCAGTCATTTTGAATGTACCATGACTTAGATTAATTTCTGTTTTAGATTTCTTACTATCTGAAAAATATGGATTAGTTATACTACCCCACATAAACACATGATTATCATAAAGTAATTTTCCAGCCCAAAATTTTCCTTTAATGGCTAATGCTTTTGATGGCTTTCTTTCTAATTCAATTTCACCAAGTTCCTTTGAACCAAAGAGTCTAGTTCCTGTTGCATCAGCTCGTGTTAATGCATTAAGCCATTCTTGTGCAATTTGAATTTCTTGTGCCACGTCATCTGATAACAGTGTGTTTTGGCGCTTTCGTTCTTCTTCATCTGTACCCCAAATGAATTTTGATTTTTTTGCATGTTCGTCTGGGGAATCTGGAAATTTTTTACCTACCTTGAGATCTTCAAATGCCTGTTTAATTTTGATAAACGACTCATCGTGTCCACCACGGTCAGAATGATGCTTCAGGGCAAGTTCTCTAAATGCCGAACGAATTTCATGTCTTGATGCATTATTTTTTAGACCTAAAATTTGGTAATTACTTTCTACCATTTTTAATCACTATGACTGTATTTTCTTAATATCTATATGAGTTATGCAAAAAATATACATCGTTCTAGTATAGATGACTCTGAAGCTCAATTTGCTCTTCTGATGATATTAAGCCTTTTCTAACAAGTATGTCTAGTAACTCTTTGAATAATTCTTTTTGTTCGTCAGACATACCGCCGGTGGTTCCTTTGTCACCTGGTGGACCTGGTGGACCTCGTGGTCCTTTTTCACCTACTGGACCTGTAAGTCCAATTTTTCCTTTTTCACCTTGTGGACCTTGAGGACCAGGAGAGCCTTTGTCACCAACGGGACCAGTTATACCTTTACCACCTTTTTCTCCAGGTGAACCTGGTACACCTTTATCACCTTGAACTCCAGGTGGACCAGTTGGACCTTTGTCACCTTTATCACCACGTAATCCAGTTAGACCTTTTTCGCCATGTGGACCTTGTCTGCCAGTTTCACCCTTAGCTCCAATAGGACCTTTGTCACCACTTGGACCTTTGTCACCTTTATCACCGGTTAATCCTTTGGGACCAGTATCACCTTTGTCACCTGGTGGCCCTGATGAACCTTTGTCACCTTTATCACCTTTGTCACCAGTTATTCCTTTATCACCAGATGGACCCTTACCTCCTGCTGGACCTTTGTCACCTTTATCACCTTGAACACCTTGTGGACCTTGATCACCTTGTGGACCTTGTATTCCTTGCAAATTTGTACGAGTTTTCTTCTTACTAGTAGATTCTGTTTTGGTTGATTGGGTTTGGAGAGATTTAATAGATTCAGGAATGCTAAATTCAAAAGAGTTACCTGCAGATGAAAATTGATCAGTTACAACTATCCAAATTTTTGAAAATGAAGATATGGCATCAGGAAGTGGATTTTCTTCAGAACCTATAGTTTCTTGAAATTTCCCATTTTTCACTTTTAGATGAAGTTTCTCTGTCCAGATTGATGAGAATGATTTTTCTTGTACTTGGGTTATGCTAGGTGCTGCCTCAGTAATAGCCACTTCAACTTCAAACACTCCATCTTGACTAAATGGCGCATCTCCTGTGACTGATAAACTTGGGTGCGTAGCCATTATCGATGTTTTAACTGTACCTAGTTAATACATTTTTCATTCTGAGGCTAATAGTATAAAATACAGATAGGATACTATTTATCTACAAAATAGATGTAGCTGAAGATATGAAGAAAAATGATAATGTTTCATTAAAAAAAAATGAAGAGACGTCTCTGACTAATGCTGATTATCAGCGTAATAGATTGTACAAAAAGGGCATAAATTTCATGGCTGACGAAAAACTAGAAGAAGCATCTAGGGTTTTTGAGATGATTTTAAGAACAGACCCAAATGATGTTGAAGCAATGCTAAAACTTGGATATTCAAGATTTCATCTAGATGACTATTCAGAAGCAATGAAAGTTTACGATAAAATCCTAGACATAGATATTACTAATTCAGAGGCATGGAATCTCAAGTCATTAGTCTACTATGAAAAGAAAAATTTTGCTAAAGCCTTAGACAGTGTAGAAAACGCACTTGACTCAGACCCAACATATGATATGGCATGGTATAACAAAGCATGTTACCTATCATTAATGAGCCAAATTCCTGATTCTCTGGAATCATTAAAACGTTCAATTGAGATTGATGTGAAAAATGCAAGGAAGGCTGTTAAAGATAAAGATTTCATAAATGTAAGAACTGAGGAGGGCTTCAAAAGAATAATTGAAGTAGTTGTTATAGAATCACTACGGCAAGGATATCATACAATTGGTGCAATTGTATGGACAACATTTCTCAGTAAGGAAGATACACAAAAATCTCTAAATGAACTAATTGAAAAAGGTCTTGTCATTAAAAGTCATAAACGGCAAGGATTCAATCAAATGATTCCAATATATGATTTAGAACCTGAAATGGGAAAGAAATTAGGAGCTAGGAAACGAAGTTTACTTGGAAGTAAACAAAAAACAAAACTTACTGCTCCAGTAAAAAATCTGAAAGAAATTGGTTTAGCAATACAGACAATTAAATCATCAATAAATGAAGAAAATGTTCAGCAGACATTGGAAAACTTGCAAGTTTTCATAGACCCATCAATGTGTGGTGAACAGATGATCGAGGAATTTTTAGAGGAGCACCGAGACATTAGATTATACAAGGTTAGATTAGAAGAAAGAGGAAGTGATTTTCTAGTTGAAAATAAACGAAAAATGCTTGAATTTTTTGATAACATTGAAATTCGTGTTACAAAAAAACTTCGAACAAATATTACATAAAAATAATTTTGAATTGAAATTATGTTAATGACTCTTTAGATTTTTGAAAAATAGGAAACCCGTCAATGTATGATATGTCACGTTCTTCAAACACTGTATGCCATTTTCCATTATGAGGTAACAAATTATCCAGTTCTTTGACTTTTTGACTAGTAGGTTTTTTGTTCAAAAGTGCCCCCCATTTCATATTTGGGATTTTTGGCATTATTTCATTAATGTCCTTCATAGTCACATTATTCCATAAATAATTCCCTATAAATCAGTCACTCAGCTGAAAGATCCCAGTAGCTTGCATTTTCTTGTTTTTGAGTAGGTTTTTCCAAATTTTTCCATTCTTTAAACGAGTGAACATATAATTTGACATTTGGTAGTCCAAGTGATTTTAATGCATAATATGCTAAACCAGATAGTGTTCCAACACTTCCACAATAAGTAATAATTTCAGCATCTTCGGAAATTCCTCTATTCTTTAATAAATTTCTCATGCTATCTTTATTTCGAATAATTCTTCCATCTGTTGCTAGTGTTCTGTATGGGATGTTAATAGCTCCAGGTATATGCTGCTCCAAAAAATTCAGTCTTTCTCGATTATCAATAACAACCACATTTTCATTATCTTTTACTTTTTCAAGGTATTCTGCTGTAGCCATTATTTCTGAGTTTATCTTTAATGAATGCTTTGCAGTTGTAATTTGAGATTCTTCAGTAGTAATTTCTAAACCAAGTTCTTTCCATTGTGAAAATGTTACATCGAGTAGTTTGACATTTTCATGGCCAATATATTGCAAAGCCCATACAACTCTAGAAGATAATGCACCAAATGTGTCATCGTAAACTACTACAAGTGTCTCATCTCCAATTCCTAAATCTTCAGCAATTTTTACAATATTCTCAGGACTGGGATCTGCAAGTAGTTTAGCTAACGGTAAATTTACGGAATTTACAATATGTCCATTCTGATAATCATCCTGACGTCTAACATCAATTATTCGAACATTATTTTTTATTATTTGCTCCCTAAGTGAATCTACATTGATAAGAGGAGTTGTTTGTTTTGTCATGCTGCACATTCACCTTTTCCAGTAATTGTATGATAGCTTGTATCACTTCCATAGTCAGTGTAAAAATCAGCATCATCCTCTTTTGTTGGAGGAATAAGTAACGGCGCAATAATTTTTTTGATATCTTCTACAGATTTAATTTCTGATGATTCGTTTCCATGAACTATTCTATCTATCCACTGTGAAAAAGAATCATCTGACTGTTTATGTTTTTTAAATAACTCTATAATTTTCAGTATAACTGGTATTACACGCTTTACTGGAACACGTGCGGTATGATGACCTAACATTGATTTCTCATCAAATCTACCTCCAAGTGATAATACATAATTTGGGTACATATCTTTGCCAAATCTAGCACCACCTCCGTAAAGTCCTATAGTTGCTATTTCATGTTGACCACAAGAATTTGGACATCCACTAATCTTAACTGATGAATCACGAAGATCATCATCTTCATCAAATTTCAATTCTAAGAATTTTCTTTGAATCTCTTTTGCAAGTCTATGTGAATTTGTTAATGCAAGGTTACAAGAAGTAGTTCCAGAACAACCAACTGCAGATGCCATTGTTAATGAACCTGTTTTTGCCAGTCCTGTCTCAATTAATTCTGAATACAAATGAGTTAGATCGTCATCATGAACGTAACGTATAACAATATTTTGTGAAAAACCATTTCTTGCTAATCCTTCACCAGAGAAATCTCTAGTTATTCGTGCAATTGTACGAAGTTGATTTGCAGTTATATCACCTGATTCCAATCCAATAAATACTGAATTATAATTTGCTTGTTTTTGTTTAAACACATTTGTTTTTTTCCATCGTTCAAATCCATCAGGATGCGAAGTGGATTCATTTAATACTGAAATTGGTCTAGTGATTTCTTTGGATGATTCATCAACTCTTAATTTTACAATCACCGATTGTGTAGCTTTTACAATTGCACGTTCTTTTAGAACAAGATTCTGGAATTTTTTCCAGCCCATATCGTTTACCAAATATCTCATTCGATTTCGGGCTAAATTTTTTCGGTCACCTAGCCTATCAAATATCCTTAACACAGAAATCGATGTATAAAGAAAATCTTCGACAGGAGTAAATTCTTCCAATTCATGTCCTACAAATGATTTGTTGCCTAAACCTCCACCAAGGAATATCTTAAACCCCTTTTGAATTTCTCCGTTAACTTGCCTAATTTGGGGTAGCAACCCAACATCAACAATTCTAATCATACCATGTTTTTCACAACATGTAAAATTGAATTTGAATTTACGTGGCAATGCCTGATTTAGTGGATTTCTAAGAAGAAATTTTGCAATAGACAACGCATAAGGTGTTGCATCAAATAGTTCGTCTTTACAGACTCCTGATAATGGGCTACACATAACATTTCTAACAGTATTGCCACATGCCTCCCTTGATGTTAAACCAACATCTGCCAAAGAATGCATGATTTCCGAAACATCTTCTAATACAACCCAATGAAGCTGAACATTTTCTCTAGTTGAAAAATGTGCACTGCCAATAGAGTACATTTCACTCAATTGTGCAATTTTTTCTAATTGGTGCGGATAAATTTCTCCAGCAGGAACCTTGATTCTAACCATGGCATAATCATCAGTCATCCTAGTACCATACGCACCATGTTGAAGCCTAAACCTACGAAATGTATCAGGTTCAATTTTTCCCTGTCTGAATAATTTTACGGTATTAGCAAAATTATCTGCTTCTTCTCTTCTAGACCAATCAATATTTGGTTTTTTAGAACCAGATTTTGATGGTCTTAACTGTTGTGCCATCTTATTTACTATACAAACTTGCGATATAAATGGGTAACAAAAATTAGTTTCAACTAAATTAATAGATAAACTGAATAAATTTGCCATTTTATGAGTATATAGCGTCTATCAACCTAATCTTCATTAAGAAATCTATTTATGACTTCAAGGAGATTTTTTTTGTATGCAAGAATCAGTTAATGAACAAAGACCTGATAAAATTTTTGCTGATGCAAAAGAAGTTGAAATCACAAGAGCAATTTCTAAAGAATTCTATGATGTACTGCAAGATAGAGCTGAATCTGATGTAATAGTGATTGGTGCTGGACCTGCTGGACTAACAGCATCACGTGAATTATCATTAATGGGTTACAAAGTACTAGTTATTGAACAGAATAATTATCTTGGTGGTGGTTATTGGCTAGGTGGTTACATGATGAATCCAGTAACAGTCAGAGCTCCAGCACAAAAAATTTGGGATGAGTTGGGGGTACCTTACAAGAAAGTTGGTGATGGTTTGTATCTAACACCAGGACCACATGCAGTTTCAAAACTTATTGCAGGTGCATGTGATGCAGGAGTTAAATTTTTGAATCTTACAAAATTTGATGATCTAGTTATGAGACATAGAAGAGTAGTAGGAATTGTTGTAAACCGGATGCCTGTTTCAGCATTGCCAAGAAACATTACATGTGTGGACCCAGTTGCATTAGAAGCAAAAATGATTATAGATGCTTCAGGTCATGATTCAGTTGCTGTAAAAAGATTAGTTGATAGAAGCCTAGTAGAATGGAAAGGAATGAATCCAATGTGGGTTGAAGATGGTGAAGAACATGTTGTACATAAAACTGGAGAAGTTTTTCCAGGATTAGTTGCTGCTGGAATGTCAGTAACCGAAACACATGGACTAGCAAGAATGGGACCAACATTTGGCTCAATGTTATATTCTGGAAAGAAAGCAGCCGAAGTAACTGATCAAAAGATTAAAGAATTTGAAAATAAAATTCCAAAATAATCTATTTGAAATTCAAAAAAATCATATTATACAGGGAACCAGCAGTACCAGAAATTGATACTAATTATTTAGCAAGTTTCTTAGAAGATAATTTTTCAACAAATGTACAGATAGTCGATAGTATTTTCAAAGAATTAACTATGGATGAGATTAGACATCTTTCAGTCATAAGAGTAAAAGACATCAATAAACCATTCCAAACATCCAAACCTACTGATACTGAGATTGAATTTGAAGTTAAATTGTGTCAAGATTCATCGTTAATGAATTTTACAACTAAAGTAGAAGATACTGATAAGATCAGTCAGGTTTTCATGTATGATGGATTTGAATTACAAAAAATACTTAGGTCTATAAATGAAAATAATGAGACATTACATATCGTAATAACAAATAGACTCATGTGTACATTTGATGAAAATGATGGAAGATATCATGCAAGAGCAATAATTTGTGCTAATCCTACAATTATTTCTACCACAGGGATTATAGAGGCACCTGCAAAATCAAGAGAATATTATTTTGAAACAATGGCATTAAAGACGCAAGGATTAGGTATAGAATCTGTTAAAGAAAAACACAGAGGAAAATTTCTAGATTATAATGATAAAAGATTAACAACAGTTGTAGAGGGCTACCTCTTACAAGCCATTTTTTACAATATAACAGGAGAGTCATTTTGTGACAACGTTGAATGTAGGTTATATAATGCCCACTGGCAGACGGATCTGTTATTCTCACAGATTAAAATTAGGAAATTATGTAAAAAACACAAAGAGATCTTGTCAAACCTAAATTGATTTAAATTGCAATTATAGATTCAATGATTGTGATGTCAAGTAATGATAGTTCAACTGTTATGGAAGAAAGAAGATCGAATGATGAGTCGAATAATCCAGAACTTCTAAAAAAGACAAAAACTTCCTATGATGTGATTATTATTGGAGCAGGTCCTGCAGGATACACTGCAGGAATTTATTGTGCAAGAGCAAGACATGAAACTCTAATTATTTCAGGACTTTTACCTGGAGGTCAATTGATGAACACAACAGACGTGGAAAATTATCCTGGATTTGATGAAGGAATAATGGGTCCAGACCTTATGTTAACCATGAGAAAACAGGCAGAAAAAATGAATACCACCATTATTGATGATGTGGTAGTAAATGTTGATTTTCGTAACAAACCATTCAAAGTCTTAACAGGTTCAGAAGAGTTTGAAGCAAAAGCAGTAATAATTTGCACAGGTGCAACACCAAGAAAGATTGGTATTGAAGGGGAAGAGACATTCGCTGGAAAAGGTGTTTCATACTGTGCAACATGTGACGGGGCATTTTTTAGGAATCAAGACATTGCTGTAGTAGGAGGTGGTGACTCTTGTATGGAAGAAGCAACATTTCTTACTAAATTTGCGACTAAGGTACACATAATTCATCGACGAGACACATTCAGAGCCAGTAAAATCATGCAAGAACGTGCACTAAATAATGAAAAAATTCAAGTTCACTGGAATAGCGTTGTAAAAGATATCAAAGGTAATGAAAAAGTGCAGCAGGTTATTTTAACTAATGTCAAAACAAATGAAGAAACTGCTCTGAATATGGGTGGTGTATTTGTGGCTATTGGACATGAACCAAACACATCATTATTCAAAAATCAAGTAGAGATGAATGAAAATGGATACATAATTCAAAAAGAAAATACAGAGACGAATGTTAAAGGAGTGTTTACTGCAGGAGATGTTCACGATCATAGATATAGACAAGCAGTAACTGCCGCAGGTTATGGTTGTATGGCAGCAATTGATGTAGACAAGTATTTAGCTGAAACGAAATAAAACTATCTTATTTTTTTGATTGTGAATTCCAGATCATTCTCATTTTTTTTCAATTCTAAAAGTTCATGTCCACGTGTTTTACAGAACTCAGTTATGTCATCTTCAGAAGCAGGATCATCAGCAAGAACTGTAAGTATTTCACCAACTTGCATCTTTGCAAGTTCAACGTTTGTTTGCATAACTGGTGATGGACAAAATAATCCTCTCACATCTATTGTTTTTCCAGAATCTGAAATTTCAATCACCTAAGAAAATTTTAGTTTATCTATATAAAAAACTAGTTTTTTTTAGCTTTGCCTATAATCTAAAATACCATTCTAGTAATCGTAGGTATATCACGGGTTCTAAAAGAATAAGGATCTAAACCTTCAAAATTAATTTTTCGTGATATACGTCTGACACCAATCAGAGACATTCGATAAACTAATTCCCAGAAATAGCTTTTTCGTGTAACCATGTAAAATTTGTATAATGAATTGAACAAAAATCTAGATTTCGGATAAAATTCATTTATGTATTTATCAATATGATATTTGGAATGTTCTATCTTGAACTGTATATGTTCAAGCACTTCCTTTGGCTTTACATATCCAATCTTTTCAATTTCTATTCTTTTATGTTTTAATGCAAAAATAATATCATCTATATTATTTGCAGAATCTATTAGATTTGTACATCTTGCAATAGTACTAGTGACATGCGAGTCACTGCCTGCGACAACGTGTAAATTATTTTCTTTTGCAAATATCTCTGCCTTTTTGTTGGAATAAACATCAATATTTGAACTATTAAAAACTTCAAAAAGATCACATTTTTTGGAATCTTCTCTTAAAGCGTCAATTAAGCTAAATGGGTGTGGTGCAATAGTCACAGCATCTTGATCTTTTGCATCATCTAATATTTCATCCAAACTTTGTCCTGATTTAATTTCTTTATGTAACCCATATACCAAAACATGGGCTTCTTTATCTGTAGTAACTTCTTCTGCAGGATATACTTCAATTCCTGAAAATTTTTTATGGCTATTTTTGTAATTAATAATTTGGTTATAGCCATCAAGTGTATTATGATTAGTTACAAACAAAACATCCAAACCAGCTAGTAGTGATTCTTCTAATTGAGAAGAAATTGTTACATTTGAATCAAAAGGTGATTCTATCTCTCCAACATGACCATTTGAAAACATGTTGTGACAGTGTGTTTCAGTTTTTAGCAATTCAATCATGTATTGTTATTTTAGTGACTTTATTAATTATCATTTGAATAAATCTTCTGATTCGGGACGTAGTAAATTAGAAATTTGCTCTTCTTTTGATTCAAATTGGTAATTTTTAATAATTGCCATAGGTGATTTTTTTGTTTTTTCCATAACTAATTCTGCTGCGGCACTTAATTCATCAACAATTGCAATTGCAGTGACACGAAGTATTTTTCCAAATGTATCAGGCTTTCCTTCATAACTTAAAATTGATTCAATCCCTGCAACACCAATCGCATTATCAGTTTGTCCTAGTCTAAATGGTCTACCAAAAGTATCTGAAATTATAACTGCAACTTTTTTTCCAGTCTTTGTTTGTATTTCACTTCGTATTAATTTTGCAGAGGTATCAGGATCTTTTGGTAACAATGTAACATAATTTCCATCTACATTACTTTCATCAATTCCTGCATTTGCACAAACAAAACCATGTTTTGTTTGAACAATAATCACTCCATGTTCCATGCGAACAATTCTTGTAGTTTCTGATAAAATTGCTTCAACTAATTTAGGATCCTTATCATATGCAGATGCAATACCAATGGATAATTCTGAGGGAATAACAGTATCTAAATTAATTGCCCGGCCTTCTTGTTTCGAAACTATTTTTTGGGAAACAACTATTACATCTCCATCTTCAATACCACATTTATTTGAAGAAATTAGAATATCTACTAAATTACTATCTGGATTAATGTCTTGTTTAAAATGAACTGGAAAAATATGAAGGCTCAATTGATGATGATGATGATTAACTATACTTGAAGTTTACTTAACTATGCAGTCTGTAATGGGTTCTGAAGATTGTAGTGTCTATTAATTATTGGAATGATTTTTGAAAGATCCTTTTCATCTATGATTTCGGTTGCAAGTTCTTTGATGATATCTTGTGCTCTAAATGCAATTCCTAAACCACATATATCAAATAATTTCATATCATTTGCACCATCTACAATAACAACAGTCTCTTCTTTTTTTTGATTCCACTCCTGAATTTTTATTCTTGCTGATTTTGCTTTATCAGAATCAACATTAATTTTCACATCATCTAATACACCGTCTTTGAAAATTAATTCATTTGAAAAAACAAAATCTAATCCAAGTTCTGTTTTTAATCGATCAGTCATAATCGTGAATCCACCAGAAACTGCCATTACTTTCCATCCTGCATTTTTTAATGATTTACAAGCCTCTTTTGCACCATTCATTATAGGTAATTCGTTAGCCACTTCTTGGCATGTGTCTATGCTCAAACCTTTTAGTAAATTAACTCTATTTTTTAGACCACCTTCCCAATTTATTAGACCTTGAATTCCTTGTTTAGTAATATCCCAAATTTCTTTTTCCTTGTTTACCTTTTTTGCTAAAATTGGTAAATACTCACCATCATAAAGTACACCCTCAACATCAAAAATTGCTAACAATTGTTTTCTAAGTTTCGAAAAGAAGTCATTCATATAAAAGTTGAAATAATAAAGAGCGATCGAAGACCGCTAATAATAAATCATCCTTTATTTTCTTTGTTTTATGGTTGACGAGTTAGAGCATAAGCATGAAGTTAAAGTACAATCACGTGAAGGACGTCAAAAATTACCTGACAGTGTTAAAGAGATCTTGAAAGGTTCCGGGATGATGGACGAAAAAGGTAAGCTAAAACTAAAAGGTGTTAGCCCTAAAATGCTTAAGAGGATGAAACAAGAATTTGTGGATTGCCCTGTAATGAAAGAGGAAATTCATTTTATACAATGTTTTGTCTGCCCAAATTTTCAAAGTAGAGTGATGGGTAACGTATTGTGTAAAGGTGACACGTTATAGTATTAGATATTTGAAGTAATTCTCTTAATACTGGTAATAATTTTTATTTTTCTCGATATTGGTAACTCAGGTTCCATTGTAACAAAAAGTGTTTTTCTCTTTGTATAAATGACAAACTGTGTCACTTTTTCACGTTCTACATGCACATATCTCACTTTTCCTAGTGGTCTATCGAATTCTTGTCTCATTTTTCTTCTATCTGCCACTTGTTTACAAAAATATTCTTCTTGTTTTTGTGATTCTAAAGAGGTCTTACCTTCCTTCATTATACCTTCAACAATATTCCCATTGAGATCAATAATTGCTGCAAATCTCATATGTCTATCTAGGTTTACTATTTTTTCTACTATTTCAAGAAGTGATTTACTGGTGACCATATGTTTCCACGATAAATTTAGAATATATGTCTAATTTTTTCATGTTAGAAAATCATTAATTGTTTATTAAGAAAACTAAATAGCTACCAAGTCATTGGATTTTAAATGGGGAAAGAAATTGGGATCACTGTAAAGAAATCAGAGGATTTCAGTGAGTGGTATACACAGTTAGTCATAAAAGCTGAACTTGCAGACTATGCACCGGTCAAAGGTCTGATAGTCTTGAGACCTGACGGATATTCAATTTGGGAATCGTTGAAATCATCATTAGATTCTAAGCTTGCAGCAACAGGACATCGTAATGGATTTTTACCTGTGCTTATACCAGAATCACTTCTTGGAAAAGAAAAAGATCATTTTACTGGATTTAATCCTGAAGTATTTTGGGTTACACGTTCTGGCGATGGTGAAATAGGTGATAAACTTGCACTGCGACCAACATCTGAAACATTAGCGTATACAATGTATGCAAAATGGATTAGAAGTTGGAGAGATTTACCATTAAAAATTAATTTTTGGAATTCTGCACTTCGTGCAGAGATTAAAGCAACTAAACCATTTTTAAGAACATCTGAATTTTTGTGGCAAGAAGGTCATACTGCTCATGCTGAAAAAGATGAAGCTGAAAAAGAAGTTACAGATATTTTAGAAATTTATAAAAAAACTGTTGAAGATGAGTTAGCAATTCCCGTAATAACGGGGAAAAAATCTGAAAAGGAAAAATTTGTTGGTGCAGTATACACGCTTACAATGGAATCACTAATGCCTGATTGAAAAGCCCTACAAATGGGAACAACTCACTTTCTTGGACAGAATTTTTCAAAACCATTTGAAGTTAAATATGCAGATAAAAATAATGTTGAAAATCTTGTATGGCAAACTTCATGGGGAGTATCTTGGAGATTGATTGGTGGAATGATAATGGTTCATGGAGATGACAAGGGTCTTGTCTTACCACCTAGAGTAGCTCCAATCCAAGTTGTAGTTATTCCAATATATCATTCTGATGATGAAAAAAAGATTATGATGGAAAAATCAAAAGAAATCAAACAAGAGTTAGATGATAGAAAATTGCGTGTGCACTTGGATGATAGAGACCAAGTAACACCTGGTTTCAAATTTAATGATTGGGAAATGAAAGGAGTGCCAATAAGAATTGAGCTTGGTCCAAAAGATCTTGAACAAGATAAAGTTGTCTTTGTTAGAAGACATAATCAACAAAAGCAGGAACATCCCATCAGCGGATTAGTAGAAAAAATTGTAATAGAATTAGATAATATACACAATGACATGTTTTCTAATGCACAAAAGATTCTTGATGAAAGAACTGTTAATTTACAAACATATGATGAATTCAAGTCTGAATTAGAGAAGGGAATGCTCATCAAGGCAGCAATATGTGATAATCCAACATGTGAGGAGAAAATAAAGGCAGAAACTGGGGCTGATATCAGAGTCATCCAAGATGGATGTGAAGATGAAAACTCAAAATGTGTTTATTGCAACAACCAAAGTAAAATTAGACCACTCTTTGCCAGAGGATACTAAAACTAATTAATTCATTTTAATCTGTAAAATATCATGATGCTAAAACTTTCGATCAAGGATATACTAAAAGAGAAAGCATTTGGAGGAATTGCTATTATTTCTGGTATACTGATTGGAATTCTATATTATTTCCTAACACTGTCTACTGCAATGAACCACTTTAATGTGGACATTTCCATAATTCCACAATACATTACAGCGTCAATTGGTTTAACGATGATAGTAGCAATTCTTGCAGGGATCAATATTGCATTAGTAGCATATAACATCAAAATACAACGAGCAAATAATATCAAAAAAAGTGGAACCTCGGCAATTTTAGGTGGAGCATTAACGGCATTTACTCCAGGATGCCCAGCATGTACAACTTCACTTTCAGCATTACTTGGAATTATTGGTGGACTAGCAATATTCCCACTGCAAGGATTAGAATTGAAATTCATATCAATTACTGCACTATCATTTTCAATCTGGTGGGCAATGAGAAACATCAACAATGCAAGTTGTTGTGTAATGAAGAAATAATTCCAAAAACCACATATATTCAGACAATTTGAATCAAAACATGACATTAGAACAATCATCACGTAATGTTCTCTTAGAGAAATTTAATGAAACACGTGCTAGAACACTTGAATTGGTAAAAACTTTGGAAAAAGATGATTTTGGAGTTCAAACTGCATTTTACACTAGACCAGTAAAATGGCATTTAGGCCATGTTAGTTGGTTAAATGAAATTGTTCTTAGTAAAACAACCGATAATTATGAATTTTATTCGGATGAATTTTCAGAATACCTTAACTCATATTATAATCAATTTGGAAAACCTCATGATAAAGCAAAAAGAGGTATTATGTCAAGACCCACAGCAGATGAAATTTTACAATATTTTGAAATAATTACACAAAAAGTACGTCATACAATGCAAGCATCACTATCAGATGAGGCATCTAATCTTTTCACAATGGCAATTCACCATGAATGCCAACATCAAGAATTACTAGTATATGACTTGCAACATTTGTTGGCGGATCAATATCGACCCGTGAGAAAAAACCAACTACCAAAATCATTTGATGTTGAAAGAAAAAGTGTGAAAATAGATGGTGGATTGTATGAAATGGGTTATTCTGGAAATGATTATTGCTATGACATTGAACATCCAGATCACATAGTCTAACTAATTGATTATGAAATTGAAAATTTTCCAGAAACTAATGGAGAATATTTAGAAATCATGAATGATGGTTGTTATGAAGATTTTTCATTTTGGCATTCAGATGGATGGGATGCAGTAAAGAAAAATGAATGGAATGCACCGATGTATTGGAAAAAAAATGATGGAGAATGGTTTACTCGAGATTTTATTGGTGAGAGAAAGATCAACAACAATGAACCTGTATGTCATGTAAGCTTTTACGAAGCATCAGCATTTTGTAAATGGGCAGGAAAACGATTACCATCTGAAGCAGAATGGGAAAAGGCTGCATTATGGAATAATGAAAAGAAAAAGAAAACAATTTTTCCATGGGGTAACGAACACCCATCAGAAAAAAATGCAAATATTTTAGAGTCTTACAACTGGAATTGTACCAAAATTGGTTCATACCCAGAAGGAATAAGTTCATACGGTTGTTATCAAATGATTGGTGATGTTTGGGAATGGACCATATCAGAATTTGTTGGATACCCTGGTTTCAAATCAAGTTTTGATGAATATAATGATAAATGGTTTACAAATCAGAAAGTTTTACGTGGCGGTTCCTTTGCAACACCTGCAATGTCAATTCGTGGAACTTATAGAAACTTTTTCCGTCTTGATGAAAGATGGTTAATTTCTGGATTTAGATGTGTACGTGACATCTAGATTTTTTGCCCTAGAACTAAGGCAAAATAATTTTGTGAATCATACCAAATTTTCTTAATTTTGATATTCGCTTCCTCAAATTTTGATTCAATTTGAGAAATAGAGAATTTATATGAATTCTCCGTATGAATTAATTCGTATTTTAATAGATTTATCGACATACTTGCGTCTGTAATTTTTACAGTTTGTGTACACAATGATTTGAGATACATTTCAATTCTTCCATACATCTCATTATACACTACATGATGTGAAAATTTGGATAAATCAAAATCTCCATTTAGTTCTGTATTAATTCTTTTAAGAACATTAAGATTAAATTTTGCTGTTATTCCATTGGAATCATTATACGCTTTTTGTAATATTGATTCATTCTTTTTTAAGTCAAAGCCAATCAAAAAAAGATCAGAATCTTTCATCATGGTAGAGATTGTTTTTAGAAATTGAATTCCTTCTAAATGATTAAAATTTCCAAAACTTGAACCAAGGAATGAAATCAAATTTGGTTTATTGTCATAACCTTCTATGAAATTTAAACCATTTTCGTATGTGTCAATAATTCCAGTAATTTTCAGATCCTTGTAAATATTGCAAAGTTCCTGTGTGCTAAAACTCAGAATGTCAGAAATATCTATTGGAAAATACTCAACATCGGTTTGAAGATCATAAAGTGTATCTAACAATATTCTTGTCTTAATAGAAGATCCACTACCCAATTCAACAAGTCTAATTTCAGAATCAATGTATGATTTTATTTCTTTTTTAATATTTCTTAATATTTCAATTTCAGAATTGTATAGGTAATATTCTGGCAATGAACAAATCATGTCAAATAATTTAGAACCAGTGTTATCGTAAAAAAATTTAGGATTTATTGATTTTGGAGTTCTGTTTAATGATAAGGTTATTTCATTCAAAAATGTTTTTTGTTTTTTTACACTACTTGGTTTGAAATATCTCAAATTTTCATTGATTACTATTTTCTGATATGTGATCTGATCTTGAATAATTTTTGAATTCATATTTGAAAATCGCATTTTTACATGCATAAATTTCTTACCTATTTTTACACATAGTGCCTTAATATTTCATATACAAGTAATATTCAATTTAGATAGTGAATGAGATACTAAAAATTGAGGCGCTTAGTAAGGCTTTTACAAAAAAAGGATTTTTTAATTCTAATAAAAATACTGTAAAGGCAGTAGATAATGTTAGTTTTTCGCTTAACGAAGGTGAAATTTTAGCAATTGCAGGGCAATCAGGTTCTGGAAAATCTACTCTGGCAAAACTAATTCTAAGAGCAATTGAACCTGACTCAGGTAAAATTTACTTCTTAGGTAATGAAATTTCAAATAATAGTGAAAATTTAAAAAAAATTAGAACTATGTGTCAGATGGTCTATCAAGATCCATATGATTCCATAAATCCAAGAATGAAAGTTTTTGATATAATTAATGAGCCATTAGAAATTCATAATATTGGTACCAAAGAAGATAGATACCAAATAATTATGAAAACACTTCGCCAAGTCAAACTTGAACCAGCTGAAGAGATTTTAGAAAAATTTCCTCATATGTTGTCTGGAGGGCAGCGTCAAAGAGTAGTTATTGCTAGGGCTTTAGTCACTAATCCTAAAATAATAATTGCTGACGAACCAGTATCTATGTTAGATGTATCTGTTCGTGGGGAGATTTTAGAACTGCTAAGCGAGATTCAAAAAAATAATAACATATCATTAATTTACATCACACATGATCTTGCAACAGCAAAATTCTTTGCAAATAAAATAATAATTTTATACTCAGGAAAAATCATGGAATCAGGTTTTATTTCTGAAGTATTAGATAATCCAAAACATCCCTATACACAAGCATTAATTGATGCAATATCAAAACCTGATCCAAAAAATCTATACAAAGAGAAAAATATTAGCTGGAAAATTGATAATTAATTCGTGACAGTGGATTCTTTTAGATTAAACATTCGTTTATCTTTATACTTTACAACGTTTGAAACTCCAGCTTTTGGAAAAACTCCATAGATTAATTTTGCTTTTTCTACAACAGAATCTTTTAATGAGACCATAAGGAATTGACTTCCTTCAGATCGTTCTTTGATTATATTAGATAGTTTTTCAGCGTTTGGTGCATCTAGTGCAGCATCAACTTCATCAAATAGATAAAATGGAGATGGATTTAATTTTTGAAGTGCCAATACAAATACGGTTGCTGCCAAAGTCTTCTCACCACCACTGATT
>CAZKZG010000095.1:0-4095 GCA_964557215.1 uncultured Candidatus Nitrosopelagicus sp.
GGGGCTTGACAATTTTTCATGAAAACCTGTTTTACTAAATACCCACCCTCCCTAAAACCCCTATTAAGCGGAACTTCAACTAAGAATGGTATGTTATGTTTTTCACTTATTTTTTTCGCTCCACCATTACCAAAAATATAATGTTTGTTTGAACAATCAGGGCACAGAAAATAACTCATGTTTTCTACTACACCTAAAATTGGGACGTTAAGTTTTTCAAACATTCCAATGGCTTTTACTGCAACATTACTTGCAACGTCCTGTGGAGTTGTAACTACCAAAATTCCTGTTATAGGTATAGTTTGTGCAAGAGTTAATGGAATGTCACCAGTACCTGGTGGAAGATCAACAATTAGATAATCAAGATCTGACCAGTTGGTATCAACCAAAAATTGTTTAAGAATTCCAGAAATTATAGGACCACGATATATTGCAGCTTGATGTTCTTGTTCAGCAAAAAAACCAAATGAAACTACTTTTAGTTGATTAAACTCTGCTGGTTGAAGTTTATTATCTTCTACTTCCATTGCACCATCTTTCATTCCAAGCATTAATGGTATTGATGGTCCGTAGATATCAGCATCAAGTAATCCAACTTTTGCTCCTGCCTGTGATAATGCTAAAGCTAGATTTAATGAAACAGTTGACTTTCCAACTCCACCTTTGCCACTTGCAACACCAATAACATTTTTTACAGTTGCCATTGCTTCATCTGCATCTAATGAACGACCTTCCATGACTTTAGCTGTGACTTTCATGTCAAAATTACTAATTCCATCCAAATCATCAATTGCCTTTCGTACGTCTGCCTCAATCTCATCGTTAAATGGACATGCTGGAGTTGTGAGCTCTAATGTAAATTTTAAATCACCCGAGTTCAATTCAAGATCTTTAATCATTCCCATTGATAAAATGTCTTTTTTTAAATCAGGATCAATGACAGTTGCCAATTTTTCCAGAACTTGATCTACACCAACCATTATCCCAAATCACTTGATACTTTATTTAAAATTAGATTTACTTAGTCTAAACTAATTAAAATTTACACTAAATTTAGTTGAAAATCTAGTCATATAATCGAAAAGTTCTTTTTTTGCTAGAAAATTAACAGAATTTGAACCAAAGGTTCATAAATTGAAAATCATAAAAAAATTTAAAATTGTTTTCTGTTTCCACACTGGTAGACATTGTAAGGATTCCACCAACTTTGTTTGGGACAACCCTGAAAAAGGCAGCTGAGAATATTTTGAAGTCAAAATATGAAAGTATGATAAATCAAGATTTGGGATATATCATTATGATAATGGGTGCCAAAGTTGAACCATTAGGAAAAATGATTCCTGGTGATGGTGGTACTTTTCATAGAGTAGAATTTCAAGCACTGACATTCTTTCCAAAACTCCAGGAAATTGTTAATGGGGAATTAGTAGATATTACAGATTTTGGTGCATTTGTAAGAATTGGACCCACTGATGCACTATTGCATTTGTCACAAGTCATGTATGATTATCTAAAAAGTGATGTTGCATCAGGAATGATAATTGCAAATCAAAGTGGACGAACACTCAAAGTTGGTTCAACAATAAGAGCAAGAATAACTGCAGTTTCACTTGGAAAGGCTGCATCTATGGGAAAAATAGGTATTACATGTAGACAGCCATTCCTAGGTGCTGATGATTGGATTGCGGAAGAAATTAAAAACATTGATTCTGATAAAGAGACTGATGACAAGCCAAAAGAAAAATCATCCAAGGTAGTAGAAGTTAAGGAGAAATAATGGCAAAAGAATTAGCTTGTAGAAAATGTAAGCATGTTACAATTGGTAAAGTATGTAATGTTTGCAAATCAACAGATTTGTCACCAGACTGGAGTGGGGTTGCATTAATTGTTAATCCTGCAACTTCTCATATAGCTAAAACATTAGGAATTACTGAAAAAGGCAAATATGCATTAAAGGTAACATAATTTGGTCTTTAGTTCTAAACGTGAACTTAAAAGATTTTTGGCAGAAGACATAGGAAAAGGAGACGTAACAAGCAATCTTTTAAAACAAAAAAAAATTACTGCAAAAATTATTACACGAGAAGAAACAATTGTTGCAGGAACTAAATTTGCTAAACAGATTTTTGAACTGAAGGGGTGCTCAGTACGAATAATCACTAATGATGGTAAAAAAGTCAGGAAAAATCAGGTTATTCTAGAGATCAAAGGTAATGCATCATCAATCCTAACTTGTGAAAGAACTGCTCTTAATTTGTTATCTAGAATGTGTGGAATTGCTACAAGTACGAACATTCTTGTCAGAATTCTTAAAAAAAATAATTCCAGATCAAAAATATTTGCAACCAGAAAAACTGCTCCTGGTTTGAGACAATTTGATAAGATTGCTGTAGAGATTGGTGGAGGCAATAAACACAGAGTATCGTTATATGATATGATAATGATCAAAGATAATCATATTTCAGTGGAGACACTTGAATCGTTAATCAGAAAAGCCAAAAAAACTAGACGGCAATTTGAAGTTGAAGTTGAAAATCAAAATGATGCAATACTTGCCGCACAATTAGGTGCAGGAATAATTATGTTAGATAATTTTACACCTGCACAAATTACAAGTGTAATGAAAAAAATGAAAAATTTGAAATTATTAAAAAATGTCAAAATTGAAGCATCTGGAAGAATAAATAAAAACAATATTGCAACGTATGGCAAAACTGGGGTTGATATGATTTCTGTTGGAGTGATAACAAATTCTCCTAATAGTATAGATCTAAGTTTAGAAATCTAACTTATAGAAAGCATTCTTTCTATTGCCAATCTTGCTTTGTCTGCTATGTTCTTTGGAACTTTGACCTCGTATCTATTATTTAGTAAGGAATCATAGACCTTATCAAGCGTAATCATTTTCATAAATTCACATTCGGCTTTTGTTGATGCAGCAACAAAATTCTTAGTTGGATTTTGCTGTTTCATTCTGTAAAGAATTCCAGTTTCTGTAGCTATTACAAAATTGTTTGATTCTGATTTGTGTACATGATTCATCATTCCCTCAGTTGATAGGATTTGAACTTGGTGTTCATTGTAACTGCCTGTAGCAACATCATATAACATAGGTGAAGTACAGCTACATTCTGGATGTATCAAGAACTCAGCATTTTGTAGAGAGTCAATCTTTGATTTCACGTCATCTGGTGTAATTCCTGCATGAACATGGCATTCACCAGCCCAGATGAACATGTTTTTCCTACCAGTCATCCTTGCAACATACGAACCAAGGAACATATCTGGCAGGAAGAGAATTTCTTTATCATCTGGTATTGACTTTACTACATTTACTGCGTTAGATGATGTACAGCAAAAATCTAGTTCTGATTTAATTTCTGCAGTTGTGTTTACATACCCCACAGAGATTGCATTTGGATGCTCTTTTTTCCATTTTTGTAATTGTGATAAAGTTATAGAATCGGATAATGAACAACCAGCGTCTAAATCTGGAATTAAGACTTTTTTATCTGGGCTAATTATGGCTGCTGTTTCCGCCATAAAATGTACCCCACAAAATAAAATTGTTTTATGTTTAGTTTTGGCAGCTTGTCTTGCAAGACCTAATGAGTCACCTACAAAGTCAGCAACATCCTGAACTTCTGGAATTTGATAATTATGTGCTAAAATAACAACATCTTTTTCCTCTTTTAGTTTGATTACTCTATCTTTTAACATCCGAAAAATTATCAGTATTGATTACGATTTAAAGGATTATCTGCTGTCAAATTTTTTACAAATATTTATGAAACTGGCAATTTTTGCCGTTCTAGGTACCAATTTTAATTTCATTAGTACAAATTGAGCGTAGTGTTTCTATGGCTGAAAGAACTGCCAGTCTGCTTGTTTTTGGGTTAGTTGCGTCTGGTACGTTCTCTACAGTTGTAGTAATTTTACCAAAATTCCCTTTGAATTCAATATGATGTATGTTCTTGTCTGTATTAGGGTCTACTACAACTTTTACTATAGTCTCGTGACTTCCTATTCCAGCCAAACTTAGTAATGCTGACACGTTAACATTTTTTGGGAATAACCTAACTGCCTCACTTGCAG
>CAZKZG010000096.1:0-3494 GCA_964557215.1 uncultured Candidatus Nitrosopelagicus sp.
TTAATCCTGCAAAATATGGAAAGTTTGGTATTGAAAGGTTTGCCTGGATTTTAATGCGTATTACAGGTCTAGGATTATTAGCATATTTTATTGGTCATATCTATGAAACGAGTAATATCATAGACGGAAAAGAAGTTTGGAATGAAATGTTAGCAATGACCCAGACAACTGAAGGTCATATTTTCTTAGCACTTGTAATTGGAATGTGTGTATATCATACAGGTATCTGAATTAGATTTATGCTAGGACTAATGGGTTAAGTTTTAGGTAAACCAGGTAGACCTGATTATCCGTACAAACCACAATCACTTAACATGAAAGGTAAAGCCTGCATATATGCAACAATTGGTGTTGCAGCATTAGCAATGTGGTATGGAATGGCAGTGATGTTTGGATGATGATTATGAGAGAAAGTATTGTAATGAAAATTCATTACGGGACAGCAATAGGAGCTGTATTCCTAACAGTTATTCATATTATGATGCGTATGACTCAAGACTTTCATGAATCATTAGAATATGAAAATGTAATAGCAAATTATCAGATGATTGGTTACGCAATTATGCTTGAATTGTTATTAATATTAATTTCAGTACATGGATTCAATGGTTTACGTGTTATTCTTCTAGAAATGAGGCAAGGTCCAACTTATGAAAAGGCTGTAACTTATGGTTGTATTGCATCAATGGCTATATTGATCGCATACGGTTCACGAACAATAATTATGACTAGTATGGGGATGGTTTAATGTCAAATGTAAGCCAAGAAATTTCTGTTGAAAAATCTGAAACTGTATTATCACCTTCTAAATCAATCAAGCTTAGAATAAGTCGAAGTAATCCCGAAACAAATTCTGAAGAAAAATTTGATGAATTTGTAATACCAGTTCAAAAATATTCAACAGTTTTAGATGTTCTATTAAATGTAAAATCACATTTAGATCATTCAGTTGGTGTGAGATATTCCTGTAGGCAAGCATCATGTGGTTCATGTGGTATGAAAATTAATGGTAAACCAAAATTAGCATGTTTTACAAAAATTGAAGAACTGGATACAGATACTGTTACTGTTGAACCCATGGAAAATTTTCCTGTCGTAAGAGATTTGGTAGTAGACTTTACGCGCATGTTTAACAACCACAAAAAAGTCATGCCATATGTTGTTAGTGATGATTCTGAGATAGCACCTGGTACTGATGTTAGAGAGATTTTACAAACTCCAGAAGATGTTGATAAGTACATCCAATTTTCAAGTTGTATTAAATGTGGTCTTTGTAATTCAGCATGTCCTACAATGGCTATGGACACATCATTTGTTGGTCCTCAGGCTTTGGCACAAGCTTATAGATACATTGCAGATACACGAGATAAGGGAAAAGATTACAGATTAAAGATAATTGATGACTCTCACGGATTTAGGAGATGTCACTTTGCTGGTTCTTGTAGTCAAGTTTGTCCAAAAGGAGTTGATCCTGCTATGGGTATACAGTTACTTAGAAGCTATCTTTTGGGTATACGAAGTTAGTCCTTTTTGTGAGGATTAGGACTATTATTTACTTGCGTGTTAATTTGTTCAGCCATAAAATGATTTGATACATTAACCTTGACATTTTCTATCCCATCAATTCCTAAAAGATTATCGTGAATATCTTGGCAAATTTTAAAGCCAAAAACTGCAGGACAAAAAGGACTAGTTAAATGTAAATCCACTTTCACAGAGTCCTCTGATATGTCAACTTCATCAACCAATTCTAATTCAGTAATTGTTGTATTAATTTCAGGGTCCACAATTTTGGATAGTTCATCAAAAATTTTTACTCGCAATTGTTTAACATCTTGCGACATTGCGATGATTCCGCTGTTGCTATATATAGCCATTCTGAATGTAAATTATGTATCGTTCAAGATTAGGAAAAAATCTTGATGAAATCACATTAAGTTATGTTTCATCGATATCTGATGATTCTGATATTGCATTTTATGATATTATAGGAAGTGAAGCACATGTTATCATGTTACATGAAAAAAAACTCATAACAAAAAATGAAGCAAAAAAGATACTCAAATCACTAGAAGAACTTAAGGGAGGAAATATATCTCAACCAGATTTTGAGCCAGAAGATATTCATGAACTAATAGAATCATTAGTAATTAAAAAAACTGGAATTGAAATTGGAGGAAAAATGCATACTGGAAGATCAAGAAATGATCAAGTATCACTTGATATAAGAATGAAAATTCGTGATGACATTAACATTTTGTTACAATGTTTAATTGAAACAGTATCTACTTTACTAAAAACCGCTCAAGAAAATACTAAAACAATAATGCCACTTTATACACATCTCCAACAAGCTCAAGTTGGAGTATTTTCGCATTATCTACTTTCTTACACTGATTCTTTACTACGTGATTTTGATAGATTCATGTCATTATACTCGCGTGTTAATCAAAGCCCATTGGGTGCAGGTCCTGTAGGTGGAACTAGCTTACCAATTGATAGAGATAGTACTGCAAAATTACTTGGATTTACATCACTAATTGAGAATTCAATTGATGCCACAAGTACACGTGATTTTGTAGCTGAATATGTTGCAAGCTCTGCAATAATGATGACAAATTTAAGTAGACTATCTGAAGATTTCATTATTTGGTCATCATCTGAATTTTCATTTATAGAATTATCTGATGATTTTACATCTCCCTCAAGTGTGATGCCACAAAAGAAAAATCCTGATATTTTGGAACTTACTCGTGGAAAAACCTCACAAGTTATTGGATATTTGACATCCATCTTAACTACCACAAAAGGTCTTTCTTCTGGATACAGTAGAGATTTGCAACAAATAAAATCTTCAATATGGTCAACTTCAAAAACTTCAATCACTGCATTAATTATCATAAAATCTATGCTATCTGATCTTACAGTTAATCACGAAAAAATGAAAAAAGCAACAGAAGATGGATTTTTGATTGCACTTGATCTAGCAGAAAATTTAGTTCTTGAAAAAATACCTTTTAGAACTGCACATCAAATTGTTGGTAATTTGGTACAATTGGCATACGTTTCTAAAAAATTATTATCTGAACTTGAATTTGAGGAAATTGAGTCTCTTGAAATTAAATTTATAAAATCTAAAAAACTTTTTGAAATAATTCAAAAAACTACAATTTCTTCTTCTCTTAAACACCGTAAATCAAAAGGTTCTTCTGGAACTGCTGAACAAACACGAATGATTGGACAGAGAATACGTAAAATTATAACTTTGAAAAAATCTGTAAAAACTCAAAACCAAAATATCAAAAAATCTCTTGCTTTGTTGGAAAAACGTGTTAAGACACTTATAAAATAGCGCGGGTCTAGTGGGATTCGAACCCACGACAACCGGATTAAAAGTCCGGTGCGCTACCTGGCTGCGCTATAGACCCCTGCGTTTTTTCTGATGCGTATAATTTAGTCTTTTACAAAATTTGAAAACAATGTGGAAACTTTAA
>CAZKZG010000097.1:0-25651 GCA_964557215.1 uncultured Candidatus Nitrosopelagicus sp.
CTTCCAAATTCAACATTCGTTTATCCTTATATTTTACAACATTAGAAACCCCATTTTTAGGAAAAACACCATAAATTAATTTAGCCTTTTCAACAACAGAGTCTTTTAATGACACCATAAGAAATTGACTTCCTACAGAACGTTCTTTGATGATATTAGAAAGTTTTTCAGCATTAGGTGCGTCAAGTGCTGCATCAACCTCATCAAATAGATAAAATGGTGAAGGATTAAGTCTTTGTAATGCCAAAACAAATACTATTGCAGCCAATGATTTTTCTCCGCCACTGATTGATGTGGATTCACGTTTTGGTTTATTGGGGAATTGAATAATATAATTTAGACCTGAACCAAATATATCGTCTTCATTTTCTAATTCTAACCATGCATTGCCACCTGTCATTTTAGAGAATGCATCACGAACTTCTTTATCAACAGTATCAAATGCATTCAAAAATGTTTGACGCTTATCTTTTTCAACAGATTCTATAAAACCAACAATTTTGTTTCTCTCTTGTTCTAGTAAGTTCTTTTTTGTTGAAGAAGTTCTATAGCCATATGCGATTTCAACAAACTGTGATGGTGCACCTGCATTTAGTGATGATTTAAGCCTATTCTGCTCATTTTCAAGAGATGTTATCATGGATGTTACATCAAAAACTTCTAGATTTTCATCAAAACCAAATGTTTCCAACATGGATTTGATTTTTGTCACTCTTTGTGTGATCTCATTTAAATCACGATTCAAACCGTCTGACTTTCTTTCACTGACACCTATATCACGTGTCAAATTACGTTCTTGTTCATGCAAGTTATTTAGCTTATCATCAAACTCTTTCATTTTTTCAACTGAAGTTCCAGAAGTTGAAATAAGATCCTGTTCTTCCCCTCTAAGTTTGATCAATTCCTCCTCTGCAGAAGATTTTTCTTTTTCTTTTTTTCTGTTTTCAACCTCAAGATGATATTTATCAGTTTTAATGGATGAATATTCCTCCTGGTGAATTCTATGTTCATTTTTAGTTTTTGTTAGAGATGTCATCAAAGTTACTAATTCTGTTTCTTTTTCTTTTAGCTCTCCATGAATTGAATTTTGAGACGTCATAGATGATGACATTTGTTCATTTATTGATTTGAGTTCGTTTGCTATACTATCCATTTGTGGTTCAGCATAATTTTCTCTTACCAATTTAATTTGTGATTCAAGTGATTCTAGATGTGATTGTTGTTTAATCAATTCAGTTGATAATCGTTCTTTTTTTCTTTCTAATTGTTTATTTCTAGAGAAAAATTGATCTAACATTTTTGATGTAGAAGTAATTTTCTGCTTTAGATCTGAAAAACTGTTATGTGTTACAGCTAGACCCTGCTCTGACAAAGAAAGTCTGTTTTCATGAATTTTAATTGTGTCCTGGTATTTTTTCACCAGATTTTTCTTCTTATGTGTGGTTTTTCGTAAGGCTGAAATCATATTCTGTAGTCCTTCTACTGAATCGCTCATACTGATGATTTTGGTTAATTTTGAGATTTTAGAATTAATGTCGATTACAACAGCTGATGCCTTAGCCTCAAAAAACTCCCCTTCTAAAGTGATAGTTTTGTAACCTGATTTTGATATTTTAATTGCAGCATCACGAGAGTCTACTAGTATAACATTACCAAAAAGAAAAGTTTTGATTGGATTGAATTTACTATCACATTTTACATAGTCAGATAATACACCTATTACTCCAGAATCATTTGGTACGTTCAATTCAAAATCTGGTATTGCTTCAAGAGGAATAATTTTGAGTTTTGGAAGTTTTTTCTCCCTAACTGATTGAGCAAGAGACACTAAAGCAGCAAAGTCTTTCACAACTACGGCTTTAATCCAATCAGAACTAACAGCCAGAACTGAACGCTCATATTTTTTTTCCCATGATAGTATTTCATAAACTAATCCTTCAATTCCAAGATTTTTGGAATCATGTTTTAATTTTGAGATTGAATAATCTTCATGCATTATTCCTTTGACAAATTTTATTTTTGTTTCATATTTGTTTGCACCTTTAGATGATGCATCAATCAGTGATGATAATTCAGTAATATCATTCTCCAGTTTGTATTTTTTTCCTTCATAATTTTTTATTCGCTGTTTTATTTCATCTATAGATTGTCTATGATTTTGTAATGCACGTTCTAATTTAGTTTTCTGCTTTTGCAGATATTCAAGATTAATAGATACACTTTGCTGTTTATTTGAGTTAGTTGAAACTTTTTCAATGATATCGTTTAGTTCAGAATCAATTTTACCGACAAGCAATTTTGTATGAGTTATTTTGTTAGTGAGATTAGATATTTTACCGTCAACTTCACGTTTCTGTGACGTAATATGAGATTGCTTTCTTAAAATTTCAGAATGCCTAGAATTAATTAAATCAGAGCCATTAACAATTTCTTTTTTCTTTTCACGAAATTCATTAATTAATTCTCGTTGCTTAGAAATTTGTGATTCTAAGGAATCTCGATCTTGCTCCAATGTTGCAAGTAATGGAATTAATTCAGGAATTCTAGAATCAATTTGTGAAAGTCTTTTGTTGTTGGTAATTATTCCACTTTCTGCTGCATCAAAGATTCTCTTAATATCACTTAACTGTGTATCAATCTTAGATTTTGATTGATTATAGGCATTTGTTTCCTCCAAAAACTGATTTTTTTGTTTCTGAAGTTCAGAATTCTCCTTCCTGATATTAGATCGTTCATCTTCATCATGTTTCTTTTCTGAATTAAGTGCATTTAGTGTTCTTTCTTTAGATGTTTTTTCCGATAAAAGTTCATTCAGATTACTTGCAGCAGAAATTGCCCTATATCGATTAAGCTCTCTTTCAATTAGTTCGTAACGCAATTTGTGATTTCGTTCAATTTCTAGATCATCAATTCGTTTTTTTACTTCACCCATTTTTGCAAGTGCTATTGCAAGTTTTTGATCGGCGTCAGATAGCTGTTTTTCTGCTTCTTTTTTCTTTTCGTCAAATGCTGACAAGCCTACTAGATCTTCAATAACTTGACGTTTTTCTTCAGTTGTGAATTCTGAAATTCTTGTAACAGTTCCCTGCTGCACCGCATTAATTTGGTTTAAGCCAGCATTTGCAAGTTCCATTAATTCAAGAATTTTTTGGCGCTGAACCTTGGTTTTGTCTAGATAATACACATTATCACCTTTATCACTCATTTCTCTTGTTATTGTAACCAGATCTGAATCCACTGGAATTTTTCTATCTGTGTTATCAAACTGAACACTAGAACGAGCCATTTTTGGTCCTCTCCTAGTGCCTCCTTCAATATCATGAATTAGTTTACGTAGACTAGGTGCCCTCATAACTGAAGGTCGATTTTCACCTAATGCAAAAATTATGGCATCAAGGATGTTACTTTTGCCAGAACCATTAGGGCCTGAAATAGAGATCAAGCCTGGTTCAAAATCAACAATAGTATTTTTAAAACCAAATGATTTGAATCCAAAAATTTCTACTTTTCTAATATGAACCATAAAAAATTAAAATGTTTAGGCTACCATAATTACTGCTAACAAGTTTAGTTGACTTGGCTAACAAACTTTGTAGTGTTACAAGATTCTAAGAATTTAATCTCCACGAACAAATTTCTCAAGTTCAGTTTTAGCAACTGGGTCTGTCATTTGTTCTATTGGATGTTTCATAAGGTATGCACTTGCAGAAATTATAGGTCCACCCATTCCTCTATCTAAAGCAATTTTTGCTAGTCTGATAGCATCTATGACTATTCCTGCAGAATTTGCTTTATCATCAACCTCAAGCCTAACTTCCATATTATATGGTATATTTGCCCATTGTCTACCCTCAATTCGCATAAACATGAGTTTTGTATTACCTAAAAAAGGAATAAAATCAGATGGACCAACGTAGATTTGTTCATCATCTAGCCTGTCGGTAAGCTGACTTTGAACACTCTCAGTTTTAGAAATCCTTTTACTCACCAACCTCTCCTGCTCTTTCATATTCAAGAAGTCGGTATTCCCACCTACGTTAATTTGATATGTTTTTTCAATTTTTGTTCCTCTTTCATCACAAAGTCTTGCTAAGGTTCTATGTACTATGGTTGCACCAACTTGACCCTTTATGTCATCACCAATTATCGGGATATTTTTTTCTTTGAATTTCTGTGCCCATTCTTTGTCAGATGCAATAAATGCTGGCATGCAATTTACAAATGCAGTCTTAGTATCAAGGCAAATATTAGCCCAAAACTGTGTTGCTTTTTCAGAACCCACAGGTAAATATGAAACTATTATTTCGACCCCAGTATCTTTGATAACTTTCTTTATTTCATCCTCTAAATCTGATTGTGATTTTCCGCTTTGAATTGGTTTGACTTTATTTTCAACCCAAATTCCAACTCCATCTAATTCCGGGCTCTCATACACTTTACCATCAGTTTTTGGCATTTCTTCTTTTGGAATCCAATCAACCATGTTAGGTGATTCGTAAATTGCCTCATTAACTGCCTTTCCAATCTTATTTTCTCCGACATCAAATCCTGCAACAAAATCAATATCATGTATAGAATAATCACGAAGTTTATCATGAATAATTCCAATTACTTGCTGAGATGGATTTCTCTTATAATACTCAATTCCCTGAATTAAACCAGAAAAACAATTTCCTAGACCTACTAATGCAACTTTAATTTTTTCAACCATGTTCAAATTGGTGTTATGTTTGTGGTTTAAAGTTTTCTTAATACTTTTAAAAAATTATAACCATGTACTACAATGATAAATTATGAGTTCAGAGATAGATGTTAAAGAAATTATCCCAATAGACGTTGAGAATGGAATTTTAATCAATGGATTTCCTTCAACAGGGTTGACTAGCGCAATTGCTACAGAGTCACTTATCAATACAACACAGTTTGAACTTTGTGGGATAATTGACTCAGAGCGATTTCCACCCATTAGTATAATAAAAAATGGATTGCCAAACTATCCAGCAAGAATCTTTGCTAACAATGAACTAAAAGTTGCAGTGTTCTCATCATATCTTACACTTGACGTTTCATTACATAGGACTGCTGCAAAACTTATGCTAAACTGGGCAAAACAAAAAAAATGCTCTACAATAATTAGTAGTATAACTGTAAAAGGTGAAATTAATGAGGAAATAGTTGCAGTTGCATCAACTGGAACCGCAAGAGGAAGATTAGTTGATGCTGGAATTACCGTCGTCGAAAATGCAACAATACCAGGAATATCTGGAGTTTTATTAAACGAAGGGATGCTAAATGGACAGGATGTTATTGTCTTACTTGTTAGTTCTGATAAAGACATTCCAGATTTCACTGCAACATCAAATCTATGCAACGTTTTGACTAAACTTGTTCCTGGTGTTTCATGTAATCTTACAAAATTAGAAAAAGAATCAAAGATTATTGAACAACAAATTCAACAAGCAACAGATGATGCCAAAGTACTTGGTGATAATATCTACAGATAGATTTTTTCCTTAAGTAACTATATGAAAGTCAATGCAAGAATTTTTTAGCTTTGCAATTATGGTTATAGCAATCTCTGCATCAGGTGTAATGTCACCAGGACCACTATTCTCTGCAAATATAATTTATGGTATTAGAGAAGGAAAAATTGCTGGTTTAAAAATTGCAGTGGGGCACACTATTGTAGAATTTCCATTAATAATTTTTCTTGGTACAGGAATTCTTACATCAAATATTCTTCCCGAATTTAGAATCATAGTTGCAATTATTGGTGCACTTGGGTTATTTGGTTTTGCAGGTTTACAGATTAGGGGTATACTACAAAAAAAATTTCAAAGAAATCTAAAACCTACTAGAGGTCCAATATTAGCAGGAATTTTTCTTAGCGCATTAAATCCATTTTTTATTATTTGGTGGCTTACTATAGGTTTCAAATTAATTACAGAGTCAATTGAGTTATGGGGATTCTTTGGAATAATAATTTTATTCCTAGTACATATATGGATGGATTACGTATGGCTTTACATAGTTGCATTTTTTGCATCAAAAACTAGTAATTTATTATCAAATCGAAATTATAAAATTCTAATTATCTCATTAACAATGATCTTAATTTATTTTGGAATAGAATTTTTAAGAGAAATCTAGAAATTTTTGTTTGTTATATCAATTTCAAGAAGTGACACATTCCGTGTTTTTCCATCCTGAGACATTAACGCCTCAGATGATATTCTAACATCACTAATTTCATAACCAACAGAATTCATTCGCTTAATTATAAACTGGGAAATATCAACTGCTTGAGTAATTCTTTTGCCCCTTGCTTTTATGGTAACAAATGGTGACGCTGAAAGCTGAGTTAGTGTAGAATTAACATATGTCATTATAGTTTTGTTACCAACAAAAATCATATTTCTGATTTTCTCATTCTTTTTTGGTACTGATTCATTTTCATGTTTGGTGCCTAAATCAGGTATCTGATCTATCTCAGACTTTGATTCAGCAACCTGTGTAGTGTTAGAAATAACTTGTTCCTGAGATGAATTATTGCTATTTTGTTCAGAATTTTCTAATTCAGATAATATATCACGTGCATCACTATTTGACTCATCACTCATTTTAATTATATAGATTTTATCTATGTGTTTTATTTAGATTTTAGGTTAGATTGTTCTATATATTCCTCTAAAATTGAACTAATATCTTCATTAGTTTGAGAAGATGTCGTTATTTTTTTCATTATTTTTTCTACCAATTCAGGCTCGTCTATTTCATAACAATTGAGAAAGTCTTGTTGGTCTTTGTAAACTAATATTATTTTATTCTTAAAAAAACAATGATAGAGTTTTTCTTTTTCCATAAGTTCAGGTTTAAAATTTATACCATCATTATTTACTGAAACTGGTTCAGGCATAATTTTTACAAGATTGTATGATATTTAGAGTATTCATATCCAAATTATAATAAACAATAACCAAGTATTCAGTGCATGAAAGATAGAGTCGTTTTTCATGTTGATTTTGATTATTTTTATGCACAATGTGAGGAAATACGAAATTCTGAATTGAAAACAAAACCAGTTGCTGTATGTATTTTTTCAGATAGAGGTGAAGATAGTGGTGCTATTGCAACTGCAAACTACAAGGCACGAGAATATGGAGTTAAATCCGGTATTCCAATAAAATTTGCAAAAAGCAGACTAAAAGATAGAGATGATGCAGTGTTTTTATCAGCTGACTTTGAATACTATTCTCAAATTTCATCGTCTGGAATGGATATAATCAAAAGCTTTGCAGACATCTTTGAATATGTTGGTAGAGATGAAGCATATCTTGATCTAACAATAAAAACTGACAACAACTTTGAAACTGCACGTCATATTGCTCAACAATTGAAAAATGAAATTAGAAAGAAATTAAAAATGACTTGTTCAGTTGGAGTTTCTCCAAATAAATTATTATCAAAAATTGGTTCAGATTTTCAAAAACCTGATGGTTTAACAGTTATAAAACCAGATTATATTTCAGAATTTTTATCCTCATTGGATATTAGAAGTATACCAGGAATAGGGACAAAAACAGGATCTGTTTTAGCAGAAATGAATTGCACAAAAATTAATGATTTGCTTGACATGGATATTTTTGACTTGAATAAGATATTTGGGAGGAAAACTGGAACCTATATTTTTAATGCTGCACGTGGAATAGATTTGCAACCAGTCAAAGAGAGACAGCCATCATTACAGTTTAGTAAAATACTGACTCTAAAGGAAAATTCAAAAAATTTTGAGTTTTTACATATGAGTTTATTGAATCTATGTAAACAAGTTCATAATATTTGCATAAAAAATAATAAAATGTTTAGAACCGTTAGTATTCAATTTGTTAATGAGGATCTGACTATAAAATCAAAATCTAAAACATTAAAAAATTCTACTAATAATTTAGAGGAATTGGAAAAAGCTTCCACGCAGTTATTGATTGACTCATTAAATGAACAACAATTGTTAGTGCGTAGATTAGGAGTAAGAATTTCAGAATTGTCAGATTTAGAGGGTCAAAGTAACATTACAAACTATTTCTGAGAACTTTGGCTAGACTCTATTTTCTTTAATCTTTTTGTTTCAATAGCAGTTACTACTAATAAAAATATGAAAAGCCACGGCAGAAACATTATCTCGCCAGCAACTGAGTGAAATTCTTCCCACGCTTCTGGGTCAGTTGTCACTTTTAATGCATATACCGATAAAGAAAAAATCCTAATCATGTTTACAAAAATGGTACCAGCTATACCAATTATGAAATACATGATTTTTCGTTTCCTAATAATATTCATCTTGATAAGAAAGGCCATCATTACTAGTGAGTATATTATTACACTGTGTACACCAGCGGAAGGCCAAAAAACTTGTAATGCAAAAGGACCAAAATCTCCATTTAAAAACATCAAGTTATCTCTTGCAGTAGCTATGCCTAGATCTAACGCTGTGATTACCCAAACATTGGCTTGAACTAAGTATGGTACAATGTATTGTAATGGACCTAATGTATCGTAAGGGAAAAAAGAATCTAATGCAAGAATTATTGCATTTCCTGACAGAAAGATTGGACCTGCAGGAGCTATTCTAAACCATTTTCGACCAAATAATATAGCAAGTGTAGCAGTGACAAATATAGCCATTACAGCAAAATCAAACAACCAACCCCAAGAATATTCCAAAACTCCAAAAACATCCACTAAACTCATTATGTAATCAAGAAGACCAAATGGTAGAAATGCAAAATATGTAATAGTTAAAGCTATTAGAGGAATACAAAGATAAAATCGATTTTTTGGTATTATGTATTTGATACCTACCAATTCTGCAACAATGAAAGCCATAGCAAAAAGGAATCCTCCACGTCCTTGATTCCAACTCAAACTAAAAGAATCAGAGTATGCTACAATTGTAAACATTGTTGGAAGAATTACTATTATTATTCCCAGTAGAATGCTTTTATTTTGCATTAATTGGTTAACAAAACCGATCAATAAATACCATATTTAAAAAAAATCAGTAATTACTTTTTGCTGTATCAGTTTAAGCATTTTCCCTTCTCTTAACCATTCATTTTTACTGACACTCATTCTTTTGGTTGCTAGTTCAATGGATTGATCTATGCTTTCAGTAATTTGTGGTACTTGTTTCATTGCCTGCCTTATTCCTTCTCTGACTTGCCAAACACCTACAGGTACAGCATATTCAGGTTGAATCTCCCTTAAAACTAAGATTCCTGCTTGTTGTTCCTTTTTTATTAAATATTCAGCTACTGCAAGTTTTGCTGCAAAGAAAGCTCCAGCGATTAGTGGTGGATGAGATATTCCTTTTGCATCTTCATAGTCACTGCCAAATCCAATAGATTGACCATCATGCCATGCTTCCTGCATTTCAAATATCCATCTATGTGGAAATAAAATGATGGAAAATAAATTACCTAGATGTTCATATGAGAAAACATAACATGAATCAATGATATCAAAATCTAAAACTTGTCTCATTAATGATTTTGATATTACATCATCGGTTGCTGTAATACTCCATTTTGTAGGAACTAATTTTCTATTTTGCCCCAACATTCCAATGCTTAAACATTTTTGAATTTTTGTTATGTCTATGCCAGTATTATACAATTTCATTATGGCATTTTCAGCTTTCAGATCATGATCATAATACACTTTTTCAATAGAAGTAGTTGCCTTTGTAGATGAGAATTTTGCATTTTTTATTTCTCCAATAGGTCCAAATGGTGCAGTTTGATCATCAAGTGATGTTATGGGGGAAGTTGTTTTAACAAATTGAATTTCTGTGTCAGTAGGACTGGATGACATTGTCATATCTTGTAAATCTTGAATTAACCTACCTTCAGTTTGTGTTACTGGGATATTTTTAATTCCTCTAATTAGATTAAGGCGAAAATTCACAATTTCTTCCAGACTTTTTCCAATCCATTTTTCAGGCGTGTCTAAAACACTTGTTTCGCCATGAATTGGTGGTAACATAGGACCAACCCCAACTTTGGGATATCCATAGGTACCAACAAAAACAGATGGTGGGCTTGAACCCTGGATTTCTTTTGCTGAAAATAAATTTCCATATTTAGCAAGGTATTGATGCCAATTAGCCTCAATTCCTCTTCTTATTTCATTACCATCAGACACACAGATAGGAATCAACATTTGATAATAAATAATTCATGAGGAAAAAATTGACAACTAGTTAGCAGAAGATGTTTAAGAAATTAGTATATTCTATTATTATGAATGTAGAGAGAATTGTGTCTTTTTTGCCAAGTGCTACAGAATTGGTTTTTGAGCTTGGTTGTGGTGACAAACTATATGGAGTTACACATGAATGTGAATATCCAAATGAAGCAAAATTAAAACTACGTATTATTGAAAGTGTTTTTGATTCCAATTCACTCTCAAGCAAACAAATTGATGAAAAGATTCTAGAATTAATGTCAGAAGGCAAAGAGATTTTTAGATTAAATGCTGAAAATTTGAAAGACGCAAATCCAGACTTGATAATTTCGCAAGAAACCTGCAAAGTTTGTTCTGCATATACGGATCAAGTGGAAAATGCTGTAAACATTTTAGACAAAAAATTAGATGTTTTAACAATAAATCCACACAATATAGAAGATATTTTACAAACAATTATTGACATTTCAAAAAAAATTGGAAGTGAACAACAGGGTATAAAATTAGTTAGAAGATTGATAAAACGAATTAATTATATCAAAAATAAAAAGTATATTCGATGTCCAAATGTTATAGCAATAGAATGGATTGATCCTTTTTTTACTGCAGGTCATTGGGTTCCTGAAATGATAGAATTTGTCGGTGCCAAAAATCTAATTAGTAAAAAAGGTGAACAATCACGAAGAATGACATTTGATGAAATTAAAAATGAAGAACCTGATATAATAATTCTGATGCCATGTGGATTTGATGTAGAACGAACAATTAAGGAGTATAAGAAAACATTAGAAGATAATTTAAACTGGAAAACACTTAAAGCTGTAAAAGACCAGAATGTTTTTGCAGTAGATGCTAATTCATTTTTTAGTAAACCAAGTCTCAGAACAATTACAGGTATTGAAATTCTAGGAAAAATATTACAGCCAGAAATCTTCAATGAATTAGAGGTTCCGCCAAAATCATATAGAAAAATAATTTAGAATTTGTTTATTCTTCTTCTGCATCATCTAGTTCTTCAACTTCACTAGTACTTCTAGATGGTCTAATTGGGATATAGATTTTGGACATGACTTCAATTACGGTATAGATGGTTAGACTACTTGGTTGTAAAAATTGTCTTTTTATATAAGAAATATTTGACTAGACAAAATAATGAAACTGGAAATTAGTATAACACACAAATTAAAGTAGAGAATTTAGTGCTGCCTCGAAAACCGAATATGGTTGTGCGCCAACAATTTTTTTCTGCACTCCTTCTGAATTTACAATTACAAATGTAGGAGTACTGTTTGCACCTCCTGATTTAGCTTTGTTTGCATTAAATTCGACACGCTGTTTGTATTTGTTTGAGTCAAGACATTCATCAAATTCATCCATATTCAAATCAAGATTAAATGCAAATGCCTTTAATCTATCACTGTTAGCCCATCCAGAATTCATGTGACCCTGGTAATCATATAGTGTTGCATAATAATCCCAGTATTTGCCCTGATCATTTGCACAGTGTGTTGCTTGTGCAGCTATCTTTGAATCAAAACCTAAAATTGGTAAATCAATAAAAACTAAATTTACTTTTCCCGTATCAATGAAATTTTCAATTATTTTTGGTTTAGTATTATCATACCAACGTTTACACATTTCACATTGATAATCACCCATTTTTATGATTGTGACTGGTGCAGTCTCTGAACCTAAAACTGGTGGGATGTTTATGGATAAGATTTGTGATTCAGTATCATTACTTTGTATTTGTTGTTCAATCTGACCCATATATGATGAAAAAGATGCTGCTATGGCAACTATAATTGCAATTCCTACAATAGCAACTATTGCCTTTTTCTTATCAGCCATATCATGATAATCAAATTTTAATTAAAAAACTTATTCAATATTCTCAAGTTCTAGTTTTTACGCCTAAATAAACTAATTAGTTTTGTTATAGCAGAGTCGATTGGACATGAATCACATGAAACTCCAGACGATTCACGTTCTTGTTGTTTGTCTAATTCTTCATTGATTTTTTTCTCTACCATTACAAATCTAGGTAAATCCATTTTATAAATATCCCGAATCAGGCAATTAACAAATTCACCAAAACTGTTAGTAAAACTGAAGCATTGGTTTATTAGACCTAGAAAAAGCGATAAAACAGAAATAATGATGGATTAGGCAAATGCTTTCTCTGTCATTGCTTTGAAGATAGAGAAATGAATGCATTTGATGAATTAAAAGTAAAAGAAACCATACTGAAAGGAATTCAGGAATTAGGATTTGTTACACCATTTCCAATTCAAGCACAATCAATACCACTACTTTTAGAAGGAAATGATGTTATTGGTCAGGCACACACTGGCACAGGTAAAACTGCATCATTTGGAATTCCACTACTAGAGCATATTTCCAATAACGGAGGAATCCAAGGCTTGATTATAGCACCAACAAGAGAACTTGCAATACAAATTACTGCAGAGATAAAAAAAGTTGGTAAATTTACTGGAATTAAAGTTGCAACTGTTTACGGTGGACAGGGAATGGGCATACAACTTGATGCACTAAGAAACAAGCCAGAAATTGTTGTTGCTACCCCTGGAAGATTAATTGATCATCTAAACCGAGGAACCATAAAAATTGATAATGTAAGATATGTCGTACTTGACGAGGCAGATGTTATGTTAGATATGGGTTTTATAGATGATATTGAATTTGTTTTAGAAAGAGTACCTGAAAATAGAATAACATCTTTATGGTCAGCTACAATGCCATCAGAAATTTTAAGATTATCAGAAAAATATCTTAATGAACCAAAAAGGGTGCTGATAGATACTGATGACCTAAGTGGTGAGGGAATAAATCAATCATTCCTTGTTATTAAAGACAGAGAAAAACAAAAGTATCTTGCTAATTTCATAAAAGAGAATAAAAAGGGTCAAACAATTGTTTTTTGTTCCACAAAAATTCGTACTAGAAATGTCTCAAGAGATCTACAAAAAGCTAGATTCAGTGTAGTCGCCATAGAAGGGGATATGTCTCAAAGTAGAAGAGAGCATTCAATGTCAAAGTTTAGAAAAAGCCATGCTGATGTTTTAGTGGCAACGGATGTTGCTGCACGTGGTATTGATGTGCCAAAAGTCGGTTTAGTGGTTAATTATGATGTGCCAAATCAGGATATGGTTTACTTTCATAGAATTGGAAGAACTGCAAGAGCTGGTGCGAAAGGAAATGCAATTACACTAGTTTCATATTCATCTGTAGGTGATTGGAATATCATCAAAAAACAAATCAAAACTGAAATGACTGATTTGAATCAAAAATTAGGAGTTGAGATTAATATTCCAGATCCATTAAAACGACAAGTAGGACGTAGAATAGCACCACAAATACGTTCTGGTTATGGACGAAGAGATAGACGCGTTAGAAATTTTAGTTCTGGTGGACGAAGATCTGGAGGGCATAAAAGAGATGCACCTGCAAGAGACCAATACAAAAAGAAAAAATTTGCTCGTTCATCATATAGTAAAAGTTCGAGTCGTAAAAGATGGTAATTATAGGAATTTTTGAACATTTAAAGAATAGTAGTGTTTTTGGTAGTTAAGAAGAAAATGCATGTTGGATTTGTATTATTAAATTGTGATTTAGGTGCGGAAGAATATATTCTGGATGAACTAAAACAAGTGTCTCAAGTTAAGAATGCATATGTAACATTTGGTGCATATGACGTTATTGCAGAAATTCATGCTGATGATCAAGAAGAATTTGAAAAGACAGTTTCAATGAAAATAAGACGACTTTCACGAATAGTTAGTACTATGACATTGAATGTTGTCAAATCAGGATAATTTTCTCTAGAGTGAAACTAATGTCACAAAAAGTAGAATATTCAGGAAATGTCTGGGCGTTAAGCCATAATGATCCAGAACCACTAGTACAACACAGTGTAAAAAAAATACAAGAGTGTGGAATTAAAAAAGAAGACATTAAAATTGTTGATGCCCCAGAAAATCCAAAAGTGGGCGAAATTGTAGTAGAGATTTGGCCACATGAACTTGTTATAGCCAGAATTAGAACGGTTAGAGGAGAGTCATTCATCAGTGGTACAGAATTTACAATAGAATTAAAGACTGACGAGTCTGGTAACTACATAGATTAATTTGGGTCGAAATACCAAAAAAAATAAAGGCTTTGGAAAATTTGCTACCGTAGGTGTTGCAATTATTCTAATAGGTATTGTAATCTATTATTTTTATTCAGCCGAACAAGGACAGATTAGAGGTTTTGAATTTGGTAATCAATTACAAACAATACAGGAAGAATTAGCAAGTGAACAATCAGAATTTAAATCAAATGTTTCCATGTGGAAAGAAGATAGTATTACAACAGAAGAAATGCTGAATTTTTCTCAGAATCATATAAAAAATATGAACGCAATTATCTTAGAATACGATAAATTACGTATTCCTGATTCCTTCTCAGGTGCAGTGAAACTCTTCAAATTATCAACAGAATCACAATTAGAGAGTGACATTCACTATATTAACTGGATTCAAACTGGTGATGAAAGTGAAAAAATTAGATCGTATGAAATTCTACAACAATCATTCGAGTATGAAATGGCTGCACTAACTTCGTATAATGATGCAAAGGGTACAAACCCATAAAATCTTTAAGCATAAAAAATTATGAGAATTATGAAGAAATTACTTTGTTTAGTTCCTTTATTGCTAATTAGTCAGGTAGCATATGGTGAAGTACTGATACAAAACGACCAAAAATATGTTGATACTGATGGGTTATTGCATATAGTAGGCGAAATCGAAAACAACACATCTGCACCACTAAATCAAATTAAAATTTCTGCAATATTGATAGATAGTAATGGAAATGAAGTAGAAAAAACTGTAGGAGAGACTATTTCAAATGTTATAATGCCACAGACCAAAGGTGCATTTGATATATTAATAAAAAATGTAAATGGTGAAAGTATTAATGATTATGAACTTAATTTAGATTATAATCTAGCAGAACCAAAAAATCAAGTAATTGAAATTTCATCTACCGCATTAACTAAAGATGTAAACAATAACACGGTAATTACAGGTGTCTTAGAAAATAAGGGTGATATTACAGCGAATATGATTAGAGTAGTAGCAACACTTTATGATCGTGATGGAAATGTGGTAACAGTTTCTGAAACATATACAAAACCTGATTTTTTACGTGCTGGTGATAACAGTAATTTTATAATTCCGTTTCATGAGAAATCTCAATCAATCCACGCAGTTGATTATAGTATTACTGCAGAATCAGATGAATATGTTACAGTTCCAGAGTTTCCATTAGGAACTGGACTGTTATTAATTGTATCAGTTTCATCATATATTTTATTTTCAAGAAACCCAGAAAAAGTTGTTAACGTAATTTCAAATATGACTAATCCTAAAAAAATGCTTACACACAAACAGGATTAACTATTATACAAAGAAAACATATAGTACATATGACAATTTCTGATAGCAACAAGAAATTTTTAGAAGATTTACTGGAATACTACATTAGTGAATCAGAGTCATATGTACAAATGGCAGATGAATTTGGTGATGACACAATCTCAAAGACTGACACTGCGTTTGGCATTATTATAGGCATTGTATACTCAAGTTTTTTACAAACTTATGCAAGCCAGGCATTAAAAGTGGAATTAGAAGATATACAAGAGTTCTACGATTTGATAAAAACTAATTCTAATAAAATTAAAGAATCATTTAAAGAAAAAGAGGCATAAAGATAAATTTCTAAGAAATCTTGGTTTAGTATGTCAGAAATAATTGCCTATAAGATAACACAGATAATTGATAATGGACATGTTATTCAGATGACACTTGTTGAAGATGTTCAAACTGAACCACTGTCACAAAAACAGCTAATAATGGAAAATGTTTCAAAAAAATTAGATGCAGATACAAAACAACAAGTCATGCCACTACTAGAAGCAATTCTTCAAGCACAGCCAACAATTAAACTAAAAAGTTATGCACAAACTTCAGTTGCAGTTACATTACCAAAAAATAGATATGAACAGATGGGAAGACCTCAAGTAGGACAAAAATTACAAGTAGACCTAAAAATCATTTAGAGTTGCTTTTCAATATCTGATAGTTCCGTAAGTGGTAATGAACAAGTAAAATTTTTACATACAAATACAGATGTTTGAGAATTATCAAATTTCTTCCCAGAGAAAAACGAATGTTCAGATAATTTATTTAATTCTTTAGCATTTTTTATTAAAACCATTATTGATTCTGGTATGAATTTTGTATTGAGTTTTGTTATTAATTTGGAATCTTTGTCATTAAGTATAGTGATCTCTCTAGGTATCTGAGTATAAAGATAAAGAACATTTAGTAAATAGCCAAATGCAAATGGATTTTCAGCAGCTAATTGACCTTGATTCTCTAAAATTTTTGTAGAAATCTCGAAAAAATTTTTCTTACCTAAGATATGATAAAGCCTTAACAATACGTTAGCTGCTACCGAATTGCCTGAGGGCATTGATAAGTCGTAATTACTTTTAGGACGGATTATCAATTTTTCATGTGTGTCGCTTGTAAAAAAGAAACTACTGCTTGAATCATCCCAGAAATGTTTCACCATATAATCAGAAAGATTAGAAGCAAATGTAAGATACTTTTTTTCTCCGGTTATTTCGAATAGATCCAATACTCCATTTGCAAGATATGCATAATCCTCAAGATACGCATTGAGCTTAGGCACCCCATTCTTGAATGTTCTATACAAAATGTTATTTGTCTCAAATTCAGTAAGGAAAAAGTCTGATGCATTTCTAGCAGTATTAAGATATGAAATATTATTAGTCACACGATATCCTTTGACAAATGCAGATATCATTAATCCATTCCATGAAGTGATTACCTTGTCGTCCTTGCCAGGCTGAGTTCGCTTATTTCTAACATTAAGTAGTTTTTGAGAACATTCTGTAATCTTCTCTTTAATTTTATCTTCAGGAATATTGAACTTAAATGACAAGGCAGAAGTATGGATATTATTTGCAAGTATTGTTTTCCCTTCAAAATTTCCACCATCAGTGACATCATAGTAAATACAAAATAATTCTGAATCACTGCCTAGAATCTCTTCTACATCATTTTTTTTCCACACAAAAGTTTGACCCTCTTCGCCATCAGTATCAGCATCTTGTGCAGAAAAAAATGTTCCATTACTAGAAGTCATTTCACGAATTACATAATCAAGTGTCTTTTGTATAACATTAATGAAAAATTCATCTTTGGTAATTTGGTATGCTTCTGAATAAACTACTGGTAACAAAGCATTATCATATAACATTTTTTCAAAATGTGGCACTAACCATCGTGCATCAGTTGAATAACGATGAAATCCACCACCTATCTGATCAAACATTCCACCTTTTGCCATTTTTTTGAGAGTAAATAAGGCAAAATCCTTGAACTTGGATATTCCAGAGAGTTTCCAATATCTTAGTATAAATGATAGATTTGATGCATTTGGAAATTTTGGTGCTTGGCCAAATCCACCATATGTAGTATCTGCAATCTGTAAAAGATTTACTGCGGCTTCATCAAGAATTGATTTGTCTATTTTACTTGGTACTGTAACTTGTTCTAACCTTTGCAAATTATTCATAAAATTATCAGCTGCCTTTTCAATGTCTGATGGTTTTTCTTTCCATGATTGAGCTAATTGTCTACAAAGACTTCCAAAGCCTGGTCTACCATATGAATCAAGTATGGGAAAATATGTGCCGACATAAAATGGTCGTTGATCTGGAGTTAAAAATACACTTAATGGCCAACCGCCTTGCCCTGTTGACATTTGGCACACTTTCTGATAAATATCATCAATATCAGGTCGTTCTTCTCTATCAACTTTGATATTAACAAAATTTTCATTCATTATCTGTGCAACATCATTATTTTCAAAAGATTCGTGTGCCATAACATGACACCAGTGACATGAACTGTATCCTATACTTAGAAATATTGGTTTATTTTCTTTCTTTGCTTTAGTTAAAGCCTCATCACCCCATGCATACCAATGAACTGGATTTTTGGCATGTTGCAGTAGATATGGGCTTGATTCTTCACCGAGTTTATTTTCACTCATAAAACTTTGAAACCAAATAAGCTATTTGTATTGATCTGATTATTTCCATATAGCAGAATCATCACGCTTGTAAATCTCAACATTAATTTGCTTTAGCAGTTTTGCCTTTGATTTATTTGCCTTTTTTTCATGGCTATAATCTTTCTTTTTAACAAGCTCTTCAAGTCGGATTAATTGTTCCAGGCTTAAATTACTGAATTTATTTTTCTGAACTTCATTTAGAAGGTTAATTCTCTCTTTATCCTCATCACTTAATCTATAATCCATTACATAGAGAAGACCTGCTGAATTTTAATTCTTATCGTTCCAAAAATTTAAGAAAGGATATGATGAATAAAATACATGCCTGAGAAAATGAAGGTTATGCTTCTTAAAGAATTAGGACTAGTAGAATCAAAACCTCTTAAACTTACTGAGATACCTAAGCATGAAATAGCAACACCGAATGAAATTTTGATAAAAATTGAGGCCTGTGGTGTATGCCATTCACAACTTCATTCAATTGAAGGTGATTGGAAAGACATTGGCCTTCCACCTACACTACCCACAGTTCCAGGTCACGAAATTGTAGGAAAGGTTGAACAAGTTGGTAATGAAGTTACAAAATTCTCAGTTGGTGAGAGAGTTGGTATTACACCATTACTTAATTCCTGTATGCAATGCAAATACTGTGAAGATGGAAAAGAATACCTCTGTGAAAAAATGGAAGTTACAGGTGAATCACTCAAGGGTGGTTATTCTGAATACATTACAGCATCAGAAGATTTTGTCACAAAAGTTCCAGATACAATGAAACCTGAATATGCAGCACCATTATTTTGTGCAGGTATCACTGCATACAAGGCTGTTAAAGCAGCAGAGCCTGAAAAAAATAAAAAACTAGCAATTTTTGGCATAGGTGGAGTTGGTCATATGGCAATACAATTTGCCAAAATTGCTGGATGTGAGGTAACTGGAATTTCAAGAAAAGAAAATCATCTTAATGTGGCAAAAGATCTTGGTGCAGATAATACACTTGTATACAATGCAAATCAGGAGGAGTTTTTAGTAAATTTAACTAATCAACATGAATTGTTTGATGCGGCAATAGTATTTGCGCCATCTGATGATGTAACAGATACTGCAATAAAATCAATTAAAAAAGGTGGATTAGTAGTAATAGCAACAGTTGGAAAAATTCCTAGTTTTCTAGCGTTCGAGGAAAAAACAATTAGAGGTACTTTGATTGGATCACGAAAAGATATGCAAGAAGTAATTAAAATTGCTGAGGAGAAAAAATTACATGTTGTTACTGAAACTTTTCCACTAGAAGAGGCAAATGAGGTATTGGAAAAACTAAAGACGTCAAAAATAGATGCTAGAGCAGTTCTCATTCCTTAAATAACTCATAAAAACTGAGAAATTATGATTTGCAGAAGATGTCATCATACAGATGAGGTACATGAAACTACCGATTCTACTGAATCGTTACTAAGAAGAGGCTCATGCAACATTCCAGATTGCCCTTGTAACCAATTTCTAGACGCATTTGAGGAGATTGATGATGAGCAACTCTAAATCATTCATATTAGATACAATAAAGACTCTCATATGAAAAAACATACTCCTGCAGATGAGATGAAAAAAGATCTTGAAGATCTCTTATCAAGAATTAATGCGCTAGAAGTTTCTGCACCAGACGATTATCAGAAAAGCCTGACAAAAGTACTGCGTGTTTTAACAGAGGGTCAAATGCATTCGATCAATGAATTTGAACATCTTAAAAAAGCAATTGATCTCTTAACAATGCAATTATTTGATGCACAGAATAAAATAAATGCAAAGGAATAATCTAAACTATTCAGTATTACATACTGGCTTATACTTGGAAATGATTTTTTGGACAATTCTTTCACGATCAGTCTTCTCAGAGTCCCATAATGGATATATTGATAGATACAAACTATCCTCACTTCCTGCTTGCTGGAGCCAACAATTGAATTTGTCATTGTTTATGAAAAAATTACTTTCAGTGACTTTTTCTGACTGATCTGCATAGATCATATTGAATCCTTCCTTGATTTTTCCAAATAAAACATAAACTACTTCATCCATAGGTGGACCCCATTCAGAGATCTTAATAGGACCTAGAAATTCATAGTGTAGAATTTGTATTGTCAATCAAATTAAATAATAAATTAGTGGTTTTTCACTCTTTCCAATCATATTTTGGTTAGTAGCGTATTTTCTTAAGGATTAAATTTAAGCAAATTCGCCTCATACTAAATGTCAGAGCTCGAAAATCCTCATTATTATAGAAAGGTGGGATACTCAATGATTCTTGTTGCAGCCTCACTTGCGGCAATTGGAATACTTTACATGATGATCGGTGAAAACGTTCTTTTTGCAGACGAGATTCAAAGAGAGAATACGAGGCATTTTGAAGAGTGTAAAGAAAATAAATTTGAGGGTGAGGAATGCCAAAAGTATTTCAAAGCAGGTAATACACTAGAGGAAATTCCTAGACTAAATCCTGATGGTACAATGACTGAGGATATCGTGGAAATTGAAGAAGGCGTAGAACCAATCGCCCAAATGCCTAGTAAGACAGTGACAATAGCTGTAGGTACTGGAACCCCTGGATGTGAGGAAACCAATGAATGCTACATTCCATACTCGTTAGATATTGAAATAGGAACTACTGTGACATGGGAGAACGCTGATAGTGCAGCACATACTGTTACAAGTGGAACACCAACTGAAGGACCAAATGGTAATTTTGATTCAAGTATAATAGCACCAGCTTCAACATTTGATCATGAATTTAATTCATCAGGAGAAAATCCATATTTTTGTATTGTTCATCCATGGATGACTGGTGTAGTTACAGTTGAATAATTAACTACCATTCATGTAATCTTCCCATTTGTTAAGATTAGCAGTTAATCTATTCATCTGATACATTGCACCTCCCAATATTCCAGCATGATAAAATGCATACAAAAATACTTGTGAGTTACTAGGATCAGATTGGGTAAGACTGAGACTTATCATAGTAAAAAATCCAAATGTTCCTGTAAATGTAATTACTTTACTAACTATACCACCTCCAAGACCAACTATTCGTCTCGTAGCTGCAGCCATAATTGTTATACTTGATACAACAAGAAATGTAACACCTCCATTTGATGAAATTAATTCGAGTGTCCAAGGAAGAATATTTTCAATACTTAATTGTGTTTCAGGTGCTAATGCACCACCATGAAGTGCAAAGCTAACAGAACTAAACAGTCCACCTATTACTAAGAAAAAAAGAAACACCTTCATTATTTTTCGTTTTAATCCACTTCGAGTTTCAGATGGATGTATTGCTTTCTCAGTTATTTTCAAACCATACAAAAAACCAATTACAAAAGCAGGAATGTATAGAATATTAATTATGATTGGATTCTCAATAAACAAGTCAGAAAAAAATGTATTGAGAATTATTGCTATTAACAATGCAGACATAGCACCTGCTGCAAAAACTAGAAAATTTGAATACTTGAAGAATTTAGTGTCCTCTACATCTGAATTATTCCACGAATACACAAAAATTCCTTTAATAATTTAGATTAAAGCGACAAGTCAAAATTGATTAGTGTAAGTTGTAAATTCTGATAAGCTATTCGTCAAACTATGAATAAACACTGATTGATAAGCAAGAAAAAAAGGAATTAGGCATATGAACTCAATTCCAATAATTGCCGCAGGCATAATCATCATAATTTTTGGAATAGTCTTTCAGTTTCAAGGTCAGGGAATTATTGGTCCAGAACAATCGTTCATGTATGAAAATAGATCATGGGTTGATAATGGGACATACATTGCAATGTTGGGTGTAATCATAATTCTGATTGGATATGTAGTAGAAAAGAAGAAATCAGTTTAGTGCTTTTGAAAATATTTCTGATGATACTCTTCTGCACGATAAAATGGTACTGCAGATTTGATCTCAGTTACAATTTCATTACCAAATCTTTCTTTTGCAATAGGATTAAGCTTTTCTTTCACTTCTTTTGCTAATTTTTCTTGATCAGAATCATGGTAAAATATAGCAGAACGATACTGTATTCCTATATCTGGACCTTGTCTATTTGATGTGGTTGGATTGTGATTCTCGAAAAAAACTTTGAGTAATTCTTTGTATGAAATTTCTTCAGGTTCATACTCTACCTCGATTGCCTCTGCATGACCAGTTGTATCGGTACATACCTGCTCATATGTTGGATTATCCAAGTTACCACCTGTATAACCAACCTGAGTTGATTTTACACCAGGTGTCTTGCTGAATACTTCTTCAACATGCCAGAAACATCCAGCTGCAAATGTAGCTTTTTTCATACATCCAGTAATATTTAATTTTAATAAATAATTTTCTAGTTTAGAACCCACTTTCCAATGGATTTTCAGGTTTTAAAATTTCACGAAGAATAATTGTAGCATATGAACCACGTGAAAGATGAAACTTAACAATATTATCATTAATTTGAAAATTGTTACATTGTATAATGGCATTCCTAAAACCGCCTTCAATTGAAATTTCTTGAAAATCCTTGATAAAAAAATCATTAAGTGAAACTTCCTCTTCATCAAGAATTTTCTGTATGTAAAAGTCAAATCTTGTTTTTTTGAAATAAGAATGGCCAACTAATGGTATTGCTAGCATTTGTGATGGATCGTTTTGGAATTTTCCCAAAATATAGTTTCTATCAAAACACACATCACCTTCTTTTGCAGAAAAAAGTTCTTCGACATAATCAAATGCCAGACTAAGAGTTTTGTTATATATGTAAGATTGATAGTCTTGAATGTAAAAGCGCCTCATATGTAATGGAATTGATCTTATTACAATCTTCAAATCTTTAGTCTTTGATAATTTTTTGAGTAAGGTAATTTCTATATCCATTGACTTTGGAATTTTATCTATTACAGATAATTCAGAAGTGCGTTCTGCAATGATTTTTCTATTAGCGTTATTTTCTTCAGTGTCATACTGAGAAGAATAATTTAGTAGGAGATCTAATGCTGCCTGATAGTCGTTTTGTATGATAGCCTTGCCAACTAGATGTGTTATTGGTCGTTTTGAACCAAATCGCTGATAGCCAAAAAAATTCAAAATTTTTTCATACTCATTAAAATCCGAAATATGATTTGATGGATTCTCAACTTTTATTTCAAAATGATTACCAATCATATCTTTTTTTGACAATGGTTTTTTTACAAATCCTAATCGCTTTAATGAATAATTTTTTCCTTGAATTGTTTCAAATGATTTTGAAATTGTCTTAGAAAATACATATTGTTCGGTTACTGCATTTGCATCTTTTAATCCAAGTGACTTTAAAACTAATCCAAATCGTTTTTCAACATCACTCAACGCATGAGATGTGTCAATACCATTTTTTTTGAGAATGTATACTGAGAGTCCATGATCATTTGAAATTGTCTATAATGCTTTTTCTGAAAGAAGTTCCTTAACTTTGAAATCATCATTTGATTTCTTTATTGTTCCACCTGTACCAACTGACTTTGTTGCATAAAGGGAAATTCCTAGATCGGAATCAATTTTAGGAATCACGATTCTATTGTGACATTAATGAATTTGGATACTGTAACTTCATCATTGCCAATTCCAACAAGCACTTTATACTCACCAGATAACGCATTTTCACTTGCGTTAATACTCACTAAAACATTTTCTTGGTTATTTTGAAGTGGTTCACGATCTGAAGTAATTTCAATATCAGAAAAAGGATTCTTAGATGCAGTATGTGCAGAGATAAATTCAGTATTAATATAGCTGCTTACATCGCTGTAATTAACAGTGAGCATTACATTTATGGTTTCACCTTTTTTTACTGATGTTTTTTGAGTGTCAGTTTCTATAGAGAATGGTAGTGGTTTTTCTGTATCTAATACTCCAATATTATTTTCAACCCACTCGGTAAACCAAATTTTTTTGTCATGAATTGAGAAATCAAATACTTGAGCAATTCCACAGTCTTTCAAATCACCACAATCACCCCAATTTGCATTCTTGGATGGTATCATATATTCAATAAATGATTCAGTTAAAACGTTAAAAATTCCAATTTTATTTGATGTTTGTTCATTAATTACAAGGTTTCCATAATTATCAAAATCTGTCCAATATGGTCTAGAGATTGGATCTTTGATTACTCCAGTTTCATTTCCATATGTAATCAAGGGTGGTACATGTGTAATGTATTTTGTAAATTCTTCAGTTGCTGGATCAAACTTAAAGAAAAAACTACTTGATGTATCAGCAATCCATATATCACCATTAGAATCAATCGATAATCCGTTTGCCGTGTTAAGATCTTGTGGGAATTCGAATGCTTCAACATCATTTTCTGATAAAGTTTCATCTTGTTCAAACTCTTCCGTATACATAGAAATATTGACTTTAGCTAGTACACCTACATCGTCTGGCCTCCAAGATGTATACCAAACATTATCTTGTGAATCTAAAGCAAAGTCACCAGTAAAACTTTCAGGGATTGGGTTGACTACACTCGTATATTCTACTGCATCTGAATTCTGACTAATATCAAACATTGTTAGTTTTCCTCCTGTGAAATCATTTACAAACACACTCGAACCGTAAATCTCTAATCTTTGAGGTAAGGAACCAGATTCGGATACAGGATATGTTAGTGCAGTATAATTTTTGTCGTTAATACTAAACTGCCATATAGAATCAGTACTACCATCAGTATACCATAGTGAATTATCTGGAGAGTAATCTATTCCCCAATTCATAGAGCGGCTAGCCTCAGGCCAATATGGATTATCATATTCGGTGAAAGTCTCTGTTGTAGGATCAAAGTTTGCAATTCTACCTACATTACTTTCAACAAACCATACCTGACCATCAGGAGTTACTTGAATGGCAAGTGGTTGTGTACATACAGTTGGAATTTTGTATTCTGTGACAAAAGTGTTTGATTTTGCATCACCTGTACCACAAAATGTATCACGTTGTTCATCGGGATAGTTATCCATTGGACTTCCAGTCTTAGTTATTTCTGTTTCTGAGATCATTTCTGATTCAGTCATTGTTGGAGAAGGAGGAGGAAGTGCAAACAATATAGTAGATGTTAATAAAATTCCGCCCAAAAATCCGAATGCAAGATACGCCTTTGTCTTTTGTTTCACGATTCTTCAAAATCTAAGCTTGTTATATCTTATTCCGAATTACAGGAGTTTT
>CAZKZG010000098.1:0-2687 GCA_964557215.1 uncultured Candidatus Nitrosopelagicus sp.
TGTTCCACCATTCATTGAAGATGGAATGGAAAAGTGTTTGAAGAAAAATGTTGATGAAATGACAATTGTGCCATATTTTCTATATCCAGGAAAAAAAGTAAAAATTGCAGTAGCAGATGCAATGAAATACCAAAAAGATACCAAAATCAAATTCCTTGTCTCAAAACCAATGACTATGCATAAAAAATTAGTAGAATTAGTTGACAACAGAATAGTCTCGGCATTAAAAGAAAATGAAATTTCATTACCCAAAGACAAAGTGGATGTTTTGATTATTGGGCACGGAAGTATGGATCCAAATGCGGGAATTTCGATTAATTATATCGTAGATGAATTAAGACAAACCTACAAGAATGTTGATCGATGTTATCTTGAGATAGAAGAACCAAATATTGAACAAGGTATAGAAAGTTGCCAACAGAATAACCCTGAAGTGTTAGTGATAGTATTTTATTTTCTACATGAGGGTGCACATGTAAAAATTGATGTAAATAATGATTTGAAACCGGCACTAGAGAAATCAAATCTAAAAAAAACTTGTATTACAAAACATCTTGGAGCTGATGAAAAAATGATTGATCTAATTATAGAAAGAGCAAAGGAAGTAGAAGATGCAAACTAGGAAGGGGCAATCTATTGAGGATGAAAGCATGCAGATCATTGAAAATGAGATTGGCTCTCATCCATACAATGAACAAGAATGGCCAATAGTTAGACGCATAATTCATTCTACGGCTGATTTTGATTTTGCACGTGATAACAAAATAATTTTTCATAAAAATTCTGTACAAAGTGGTTTAGATGCACTAAAGAATGGATGTAACATCATTGTTGATGTTAACGGAATAATTGGATTGATGAACAAACAAAATCCAAAAGATTTTGATAATAATGTAATTTGTAATATTTCAGAATCATCTCTTATTGAGGCAGCTAAAAAAGAGAATAAAACAAGAGCACAGATGTCAATGCGTATAGCTAAAGAAGACATGAATGGCGGAATTGTTGTCATAGGAAACGCACCTACTGCGTTACTAGAGGTCATGGAAATGATAAGAGAGGGAATAACAAAACCAGCACTAGTAATTGGAATTCCTGTGGGATTTGTTTCTGCTGTTGAATCAAAAGAAGAGTTAGCCAAAATGGATATCCCATTTATTACAAATCAAGGACGCAAAGGTGGAAGTCCATGTGCATCAGCAATTGTAAATGCACTATACAAATTACTAAGACAAGGAAACTAACTAATATTTTTAATTATGTTTGATGCAAATTTGGCACTATCAAAATAAAGATGACCATAAGATGCAACCACATTATACTCTGAAAGACCATCTCTTTTTGATGAAATTCCTTCGCCAATCTTAAGATCGTAAAGAAATCTAGCATCTTTTGCAATTCCATGTATCTTTGAATAATGAAATTCATGTGCACGAAATTTTCTTGGAGAAGAAATTAAACAGTTTGAGTTAATTTTACCTTCTGTGTAATTTAATGTCATTTTTTTGGTCATTTCAGTTTCGGCATCAAACAAACCTATCATTTTGTATTTTTGATTTTGATAACTAATTGAATTAGTAAGATACATCAATCCACCACATTCGGCATATATTGGAATATCATCTTCTGCAGCTTGTTTAATAGATTTCTTCATAGTAGTGTTTTGACTTAATTTCTTACCTAAAATCTCTGGAAACCCACCGCCTATGTATATACAATCACAAGTAGGAATTTTTTTGTCAGATATTGGACTAAAGAATTTGATTTTTGCACCTTCACGTCGTAATGCATCAATGTTATCATGATAATAGAAATTAAATGAACTGTCAAGTGCTATTGCAATCGAAGTTTTTGCTTTCTTGAATTTTTGTGGCTTAGTTTTTGGTAATTGTTGTACATTGTTACAGATCTCAGTAATCTTTTCAAAATTAAGATAGTTTGATATTTCTTTTGCAGTTTGTTTGATTCTTTTCTGAAGTTGTTTTTGTTCTTTTATTGGAATTAATCCTAGATGTCTTGATTCTAAAATGTTTTCCGAGTTTTTAGGAATTGAGCCTATTATGGGAATGTTAAGATTTTCTAATGCATGACGGCATAATGTATCATGTTTTTTACTTCCAATTTTGTTTAATATTATGCCTGAGATTCTGGAGTTTTTGTGAAATTTTGTAAATCCTAATGCAGTTGCTGCAATTGATCTAGATGTCTTACTTGCATCAAGAATCAAAATTGCAGGAGATTTTAATAAAGTAGCAACATGATGCGTGCTTGCATGGTTTGTTTTTCCACCAAAGCCATCATAATAACCCATAACACCTTCTACAATTGAAATATCAGATGTTGAGCTTTTAACAAAACTTTTGATAAGTTCATTTTTTCCCATCAACCAAACGTCTAGATTCTTTGTTTCATTATTTGATATGGAACTTAGATATGACGGATCAATGTAATCAGGTCCAACTTTGAATGGCTGTATTGTATATCCCCTTTTTTTCAAACCATAAATTATTGCACTTGTAATTGATGTTTTTCCGACACCACTTGTCGAACCAGCAATTACTAATCTTGGAATTCTCAATTCAATTACTTGATTAGTTTTTTATTTAAATTGATTTCATATGCTTTATTACAATCGTTATAATCTATTATATTCAATTCATGTCCGAAAAAGGCTTTGTAATTGTATA
>CAZKZG010000099.1:0-7758 GCA_964557215.1 uncultured Candidatus Nitrosopelagicus sp.
ATTGGTTTTTTGTCGTCTTTACAGAAATTTTCTAGTATTGGCATAGAATTTCTCACTTTGAATATTATTTAAATCTAGACAAAGTTAGTACAAACTAAACGATCTATTATCAAAAATTTATTTTTTATAACGCTGTTTTTAGACAATTAGCGTACGTTCATATCGTTTTCAATATTCGGAATATTATGGATATAATAAAATTTGATGTTTACAGAGGGCCAAACATTGGTATCTATACTAAAGTTAATGATGAATTTGTTTTTGTTCCAAATGGATTTGCTAGTACAAAATCAAAAAAACTATCCGAATATCTACAGACTGATTACATGATAACATCTGTAGCAAATACTAGACTACTAGGAATATTGATGGTTGTAAACAATCATGGAATGCTATTACCAAATACTTGTTTAGAAGAAGAAGTGAATAAAATTAAGAAGAAAACAGATCTTAATGTAGATATCTTAGATGTAAAATTTAATGCCCTTGGAAATATGATGAGTGTTAATAATAAAGGTGGAATTGTGTCACCGAGTTTTCCAAAAGAATCTATTCAAAAGATTGAAGATGTTCTAGATATTGAAGTTTCACAGAAAAAAATTGCAGGATTTCATCAAGTAGGTGCAGTAATGGCAACATCTCAATCTGGATGTGTTGTTCATCCAGAAACTGATGAAGAAGACATTAAAAATATCAGTAACATTTTAGGTGTAAAGGTTGAACAAGCAACGATTAATGGTGGAATACCTTTTCTTTCATCAGGCATATTAGTCAATAGTAAATCTATGGTAGTTGGAACACTAACTAATGGACCAGAAATAATGATGCTTACAAGAGCATTTACAAATTAAACACTGATTGTGGGTTAGAGAGTAAATCTTCAACTTTAATTTGCTGTTCAGTTCTATTAGTCATATCTCTTAAGATAATAATTCCGTCAGAAAATTCCTTTGGAGCAATAATTAATACAAATTTTGCATTAGTTGCTTGTTCCATTTGTTTCTTTAATGATTTACCTGAAAGATCGATATCTATCAAAATTCCTTTATGACGCAATGTTGAAGATAAATTAATTGCAATTGGTTGCATTTCATCATTTACATATAGTATAGATATTCTTGAATCTTCATTTTGTAAATTAATATTCTGATTTTCAAGTGATAAAATTATTCTTTCCACTCCACCTGCTACGCCAGTTGCACCAAGATCATTTCTTCCAAATACATTTGGTAAACTATCATATCTTCCACCACCAACCAAAGCGCCTATATCAAAACTTGTATCAAAGGCCTCAAAAACAATACCTGAATAATAATCTAATCCACGTACTATACCAAAATTTATTCGAATATTGTTTACATTACGATTCTGCAAAGACTTGAAAACTGTTTTTATTTCATCCCAACTATCAAGCACATTAGTATCAAATTTTTCCTCTATTTCTTCAGGCGAACCATTAATTTCAGAAAATGTGATTATTTTTTCTAAGTTTTCAGGTGAATAGCCCTTTTCCTTAAACTCACTAAGAATTTCTTGCTTGGGTTTCTTTTGAATTTTATCAACAGCTCTTAGTATATCAGAAACCAGATCTTTGTCATCTGACTCAAATACTTTGTTAATGTATGATTCAACTAATTTTCTATGTGAAATATCAATAACAATATTTTTTAGATTTATTTTTTCAAAAAACTTTGATGTGAATTCTATAATCTCTGCATCATACTCTAAATTTGAATTTCCAAATATTTCAATATCCCACTGATGAAAGAATCGGTAACGACCTTTTTGTGGCTCGTCATAACGCCAAACACCTCCAAATGATGAGATCTTTGCTGGCATCTTCATTGATTTTTGTTCTGTAGCATAACGTGTGAGACCTACAGTAAAATCAAATCTTAATGCAACTTCTCTATCACCTTTATCATTGAAAAAATAAACATCATCCCTAATAGAAGGTCCACTTTTTGCCTCAATTACAGAGAGTAGTTCCAGTGGAGATGGTTCCATGGTTTCAAATCCAAATATCTTAGATAATTCCAGAAATTTTTCTCTTATCGATTCAATTTTTGAAAATTCTGAGTTTTCAAAATCCTTCATTCCTCTTGGTAGTTCCATTTACAAGAAAAAATGAATGAATGCATTTAGGCTTTGCTACATAGCTTAGAACTAATTAATATCAGAAGTGTAAAAAAAGAAAATGAGCTACAAGAATCTTGAACATTCAACTGATGCACTAATTGAAGTTAGAGCATCAAATTTAACAGAGGCATTTGAGGTCGCAGGAAAGTCAGTTATACAAACAATAATGGATGATTCAAAAATTGATGAAAAAATTCAAAAAAATATAGTTGTAAAGGGGAAAAATCTTCATTATTTACTGTACAATTGGATTGAAGAATTAATTATCTTAACAATTACCGATGGTTTTGCAACTAAGCGTTTTAGCATAGTTGTTGAAAAAGAACCGTTTCTTATTAAAGCAGAATTATTTGGAGAAGAAATTGATATTAAGAAACATGGATTCAAAGTAGAGATCAAATCACCCACATTTCATGAAATGGAGATTGATGAAGGCGAAGAGATTCGATTGAAGTATCTTTTAGATTTGTAAAAATTATAAGTAAATATTTAGAATTATCAGATATGATCGATGAAGAATTAGAGAAACTCAAGAAAAAACAATTAGAAGAAATGTTAAAACTTCATAATCAATCTGAAATTTCTAAAAAAACCTCAGTAATTGATTTAGATGCAACAAATTTTGAAAAGGAAATTGCTAAGGATGATTTGACTTTAGTTGATTTTTGGGCAGAATGGTGTGGACCGTGTAAATCAATGCATCCAATTTTTACCAGACTTGCCAGAAAATACGATTATGTAAATTTTGCAAGAGTTAATGTAGATACAAATCAAAATATTGCAATGAAGTTTGGTGTTCAATCAATTCCAACATTCATTATGTTTAGAAGTGGAAAACCTATTGATAAGATGATTGGTGCTGTTGGTGAGCCTGGAATTCATATGATTTGTAAAAAATATTCATAAATCTAGTAACCGTAGACTGGATTAATTTTTCGTTGTATCTCTAGTATTTGATTAAAAACTTCAATTTCAGTTGAGTTTAATTTATGCATATACTTTTTCAAAATCTTTTTTGCTTCATCAGGAGTTGGAAGTGAAAAGAATACATCTTCTTCATTGATTTGCCTACCTATAGTAATATTTTGAACAGAACACGCTACTTCTTCCCCTGTCTTTACAGATTGTACAGTTTTTCCATCATTTTGGAGCTGGTGTATTATACCAATTTTTTTACCAGATTTATTCATAAACGGAATCTTTTGACGTAGTAATCCTACATCAACCTTAATTCCAAATACTGCAGGATTATTATTTCTAAATGCATACCCTTTAAGAAATGTAAATTTTGTAACTGGTGTCATTTCGTTAAAAATAGCAGTATCAACATCAGCACTATCTTGTTCAACCCAAAGAGTGTAATCATCAATTAGACTATAGATAATTTTATCTTCAAAAATTCGAATATGACTTTCTTCAGATTCAGTTACTGCATCATCAAATACTTTGACATTAAAAGATAGAATTACACCCAAATGTCGATCTTTTTCTTTAATAGCTTTAGCTTCCATTACATCTCTGCGAGTTACAGGACCAATGTCAGCTTTGGAAATTGGGATCTGTTTTCGTTTTAACATTTCAGTTAAGGCTTCTAATGAACCTATTGTATCACATTTTAAAATTAATCCTGTTGTCTCGGTATCAATAAATACTGATTTCATTTCAGATTCTAGTGATTTTTTGAATGTTTCAGCCTCATTAGGATCTGATGTTGCATAAACCGTACTTCCTGGTAATACACCATCAAGATCTGGTGATGCAATTTTTATTCCAGCAGCTGCCTGAACACTATCAATAGGTTTGAACTTGTCCCTAGGGTCACGCATTTCATCTAGTGGCTTTGGTAGTAGTAGTGCTTTTGGTTTAGTTACAATAATAGAATCCCTCTTGGCGACAACCACATTATCGTCTTTTTTCAAATACCCATCAACTAGAATCATGTTTGCAGTAGGTCCTAATCCAACTTCATCATTTACTTCAAGAATAATACCACGAGTAGATTTTTCTTCTTGTTCTAGTTTTTTCTTTAAATATTGTTGAGTTAATCCAACCAACACCCCCAATAGCTCAGGTATTCCTACTCCTGTCCTAGCGCTTACAGGTACTATTGAGATTTCTTTAGAAAAATCTTGCACTCGATAAAATGCCTCTGATTGATATCCAAGAATTGAAAGTGCACCAACTACATTGTAAATTTGTTCATCTATTGTAGTTTGAACTGGTGTACTCTGACTTTTTATTGCTTGAGAAACAAGTGGAATATCATTTTTCTGCCAACCTGATACCATGTCTACTTTATTTAATGCCACAACGAATGGAACTTTTCTACTTTCAAGAATTTTCAAACTCTCATTTGTTTGAGGCTGTAGCCCTCTATTGATATCAATTACAAGAATTGCAATATCTGCAGCAGAACCACCTCTAGCTCTGAGATTTGTAAATACTTCGTGACCAGGAGTATCAATTACAAGAATTCCAGGCACTTTGGTTTCAGATTTACCAAGTTTATCATATAGGGAACCACAAATTTTTTTGATAGTTTCATCTGGCAGAAAGCTTGCACCAATATGTTGTGTTATGCCTCCAGCTTCTCTAGCTTGAACACCAGTTCCACGAATTTTATCTAAAATTGATGTCTTGCCCGAATCAACATGACCTAATACGGCCACTATAGGTTGTCTTATACGCAATGTTAATCACTTGAATACTACATTCACTTCCTTTTCAAAGCTTTCGAATGAGTCAGAAGCATGTATAATATTCTCAGTAAAACCTAATCCAAAATCACCTCTAATAGAACCAGGCTCAGCTTCAAAAGATTTTGTAGCCCCAACCATTTGTCTTGTTGTTGCTACAGCATTGTTTCCTTCAATTACAGCAACAACAACAGGTCCTGATGTAATATAAGATAACAATTCATCAAAAAATGGTTTTTCTTTATGAACAGAATAGAATTCGGCTGCGAGGTCTTTAGAAAAGCTAAACATCTTTAGTTTTTGTATAACAAAACCTTTCTTTTCAAATCTAGCTAGAATTTCACCGACTAAGTTCCTTTTTACACCATCAGGTTTTACTATGAATAAAGTCTGTTCAGTCAACTTACTTCTTGACTTTGATTCCGCCTTTTACATACTTTTTTGTCCATTTTAATTTTCTTGGATCACGTTTTAATTCAAGCATGTTTTTTTTGCATTTTGATGAGCAGAACCACATCACAGTACCATTGTTCAATGCAAGCATTGTTCCTGAGCCTTTTGCAACAGGTCTATCACAAAAATTGCAAGGTTTTACTAAAAGACTCATAAAAATCACTAGTGTATTTTCTTAGCTTCCCGTTCAGTTTCTCTTAAAATAATTATATCAGACATTCTTACAGAGCCTTTGACATTCCTTGTAAGAACACGTCCCTTATCTTTTCCTTCTAAAATTTTAACTCGTACTTGGATTACTTCTCCAGCTATACCAGTTCTTCCAACAATTTGAATAATTTCTGCAGAAGTTAGTTCATCAGTATGTGGTTGCTGACTCATTCTTTAGTATCGCCACCTTTAGCTTTTGCAAGAGAAGCAACAACTTCATCAATAATATGTTGTGCGTCACCTGCATCCAATATTGCTGCGGCGGCAGAAGTTACATCAATTCCTAGTGCTTTTCCTAATTCTTGTTTTTCTGGAACAAATGCATAAGCTGCACCCTGTTCTTCACAAATTAATGGAAGATGTGCTACTACTTCTGGTGGTTCAACATCTTCAGCAATAATAATTAATTTACTTATACCTCTTTCAATGGCTTTAGTTGCTTCATTAGTACCTTTTCTAACCTTACCTGTTGTTGCTGCAACTCTTAAAGCCTCTAGAATTGGATTAACAAGATCAGCTGGGGTTTCATTTTTTACGTAATATGCTTTAGCCATTTAAAAAAATGTCATGAACTCGTCTTAAATATGTTATCTGGCTAAAATTGATTTAATTTTTTCCGTATATTCATGCATTAAATGATCAAGGTTTTTTTGATTATCAGATTCGGCATAAATTCTGATAATCGGTTCTGTCCCACTTGGTCGTATCATAACCCAATTTTGGTTATCAAGAGTAATTTTTATTCCATCAGAAGTATCTGAATCTGGAAAATTGTCTAAAAGATGAGAAATTACGATTTTTGCATCATCATTTGAGCAAGAAATTTTATCTTTTGTGGTAAATGATGTAGGAATGGATCTTAGTTTTTCAGTCAAAGTATTCTCAGAATTTGCTAGTAAATCTAAAACTAGTGCCATTGTCATTGCACCATCACGAACATGATTATGAATTCCATACATAAAGCCCCCATTTTCTTCGAATCCTATAATTGCATTCTCCTTAACCATTCTTCTTGAAACTTCAACACTTCCAACTTTAGTTCGAATTACTACTGAGTTAGTTTCTGATACAATTTTTTCTATCGTGTTTCCAGAATTTAAACAAGTGATTACCGTGGACTCGGGATTTTTCTCTAAGATATATTTACACAATAATATTGCTGAACTATCTCCTGTGAGAATTTTACCTTCGTTATCACATAATATACTACGATCACCGTCACCATCAAAAGCAATACCAACATCGGTTTGATTGTTTTTTACTAATGACGTAAGTTCGTATAGATTCTGTGGAGTAGGTTCTGAGCCTCTACCTGGAAAATCACCATCAATTTTTTCATTTATACTAAAAACCTGACAACCCAATTCTTGACATAAATTCATTGCAGTAATTGCTTGTGCACCATTACCAAGATCAATTGCAATTTTTAATTTTTTAGAGGTAATTTTTGCTACGTCTACATGTGATTTTATTGCATTAATGTATGCCTGAATAGCTCTATCCTCATTTTTGGTAATACCAAATTTTGATTGCTTCTTCCAATTTTTTTTAAAATAAATCTCCTCAATTTTTTTTTCATCCTCTCGAGAAATTTCTACACCGTCTGAATCTACAACTTTTATTCCATTATATTCTGGGGGATTATGGGAAGCTGTAATCATTATTCCACCATCATATTCTAGATTCTTTGTAGCATATTCTAAACATGGAGTTGGAATAAGTCCAGCTAAATGACAATCCAAGCCAGAATAATTTAATGCAGCAGAAACAATTTTTTCAATAGTACGGCTAGAATGTCGTCCATCAAATCCCACTAAAATTTTACCGCTTCCAAAATGATTTGCAATTGACGTGACTAGATCATTTATGAATTCTAGATTGAAATCCTTACCAAATATTCCACGAACACCATTAGTACCAAACAATTTACCCATTTACAATCATTCCAATACCGATAAATTTGTCTGTTGTTGCTAATTGTTTGCGGGAGTCGCCCAGCCTGGGCAAAGGCGCAGGGCTTAGGACCCTGGCTCTTAGGAGTTCGTGGGTGCGAATCCCACCTCCCGCACCAGTTTTTATTTTGAGCCTGATACCTTACGCATATATGTAATAATACGTCACGACGCCATGAAAAAAAGACTTGTTGGCATTACTGTTGTAGGTAAAGACAAAGAAGGAATTGTAGCTAATTTTACCAATTTTGTATTTGAAAAGAATGGTAATCTTGAAAAAGTTAACCAAAATGTAATCAAAGGACTTT
>CAZKZG010000100.1:0-14528 GCA_964557215.1 uncultured Candidatus Nitrosopelagicus sp.
AATTAGTGAGAGTCAGAGCCTTACACATTCTAAAGCGTTGGAGATCTAAACAACGTAAACCAATTTAGTCCCTCTAGCGAAAGCTAGGGGGTCATCTTTATATAATACCTTATAGTCAATTATATATGGCAGTTACAGTAAGTACATCCGACTGGACAGCAGCTAACGTGAGAAAAACACTCTCATGGCAGGCAGCATTGACTTCAAAACTGCGAATTTATAAGGTCAAAGTCACCGCAGGTGGTTCTGATGCTTATGCAACCAACGGAGTGGCGGCTGACCTCAAAGAGGGAAGAATTTCTACACTCGTTTCTGTAATCCCTGAATACACGGATTCAACATACAAAGTAGAATATGACAAAGCCAATGAGAAAATCAAACTCTTTTCCGTAGGTGGTTCCGCAGGTGCTGTATTTGCAGAGGTAGCAAACTCTACTTCAATCGCAAATAAAGTATTCGAATTCCTAGTCATAGGCTACTAGAGTCCAAAATAGCCGATTTTTTTTTCTTTCTTCTAATAAAGTTTATATATTCGAGAATGAGATGTAATATATGGTAGAGTACAATCATAATGTAATATCATTTAATTCTGATACAGCTATAAAAGGTGGTCATGGCGTTGTCGTAGCAGTTTTTTGTAGTAAGAAAGGCTCAAGTGGAGCAAAATGTGTCCTAAAGAATGGTGACTCTAGTGGTTCAACAGAATTCACTATTTTCGGTGAAATAGAAGGCAATTATCAAGATATAAACCGAAGATTTGAAGCTGGAATATACGCAGATGTCACAGGTTCGGCAGAATGGACTGTTGTTTTTAAGTAAATTTAAATACATAGTACGTTTATATATTTCATGGCTACAACTTATTGCTCAGTCGAAGATGTATCTGATTTTCTTAGGGTTCCCATTACTGCTAATACCACTCCTAATAAAACACAGATTGAGAAGATAATAAATAGGAAAGAAGATGAATTTGAACGTAGAACAGGTCACGCATGGCGTACAAAGAAAGTTACAAGAGAAATTCATAGTTTACCATTACTTTATACATTTGGTTGGGGTACTCCTATTTTTCTAAGACATAGAAGAATATATGATTTTAGTACATCGGCTGGAGATAAAATAGAATATTGGCAAGGAGCAAGTTCTACTTGGGAAAACATTCTTGATGATAGTCAATGGTATGATATGGAATATGAAAGAGGAAGTTTACATTTAAGAGGTTTCTTATTCAGTATTTTGAGAAAAAATAGAGTAAGAGTAACATACAGATATGGTGGAGAAAACTTTGCTGGTGATACAGAAATACCATTAGATATTAAAGATGCTGTAATTAAAATGACAGCTATTGATATTTTGAATACCAGTTTTAGAATGGATCAATTACCAACAGGTGGAATAACATCACCTTCTGAATCCAAAAAATATTGGCAAGAGGAAATAGATAACTGTATCGCAAATAGAAGAGAAGTGTTTGTTATTTCTCCTTAGATATGTTTGAATTTGCAAACAATCTCAGAATTATAGGAAAAAGACTTAAACAAGTATTGAAGCTTGAGAATGCACAAGCACAGGTTGAAGATGCAAGACAATTCAATGTAGCTGGAAATGTAACATTAAATGGTAAAGTAGTAAAGGTAGAAACACCTGAAGAACGTGAAAATGTTGCAAAAGAAGATGGTGAAGTATCAACATATTTTCCAATTCCCTCAAACATATCAAATGTTAACATACCTGAAGATTTACCAAAACGAATAAAATCAATGGTGTTGTCAATAATACAAGATAATAATATAGAAAAAGATATGGATGATAATGTTATAGGTAGTGCTATGGAAGGTAGAATATTTCAACGTTATCAAAGTACTGGTTTGGCTTTACCAAAAGATGATAGTTATGATGATGGATGGTACCCAGCAGGTGGTAAAAATGGGAAAAAGGTAAATATTGAAGCAATTAAATTTTGGGTTGAACACACTAAATTAGCTGGTATGAGTGATGATGAAATAGAGGAAGAATATTATCAAATGAAAGAAACCGATGAGTTTCAACAGTTTGCAAGTGTAGATAAAAATATAGAAAAACTACTTGTTGAATCTGCGAGGACAAATAGAAGAAGAAATCCAGAAACAACAAAAAAACTACTTGTTGACTCTGTAGCGTATATGGTTGCAAGAAAACTATGGTATGCAGGTAGAAGACCTTCAAGTATGACCGATTATGAGTGGAATGAGCATACAAAATATATGCGACCTCACGAAGGATCTTTCGGTGGTGGTGATGTTTGGAAGAATATACCTTTCAAATACGACGAAAATTATATATACAGATCAGGTGAATATTAAGTATGACAATTACTACATATGACTCAGTAACAACTATTAAGAACCTCATACAGAATAAATGGTCAACAATAAGACCTCCTAGAGTATCTGCTATATGGGAGAAAAGAACAACTGGATTTATTGATGATAGAAGAGATGAATTAATATTATATCCAAAAAATGAAGATATTCAATATTGGGGCTTAAGTGGTTCAGCACACTTTCATACACAATTAATCGAGTTAGAGATAAAGACATATCAAGATATAAAAAGGCATAATGAGGTTGTTAAAAAAGTAGTCAAAATAATCAAAGATAATATAACTGGTACAGGTTATACTGATTTACGAGTAATTAGTTCATTCAGTAGAAACTACCTTTATCGTAATATGTATAACTATGTCATAATATTGTCGATTAGAACAGGCGATCCTTGATAATCTTTAAATAGTAATATGGTGTCTTTTATAATATGGTAGTTTATACAGGTGCAGGTGCAAATCTCTACTATGAGTATGAGTCAACATTTGGCACAGCCCCTACATTTAACACAAGTTCTAAGGTATTTGGTCTAAATGGCAGAGTAACAAGTCTAGGTCTATCAACAAATAGAATAGATATTAATAAACTAGGTCAAGTAGAACCAACAGCATATGCTTACGGACAACAGGCTGGAAGATTAGGAATAGGATTTATTTTCGATACAAGAACCTCACATCACGTATTTCAAAGTATTTTTGGTGCAGATGCAAGTGGTAGTTCACCATTTAGTTACCCAGCTTCAAACGCAGAAGGAGCAACAACACCAACAACAAAATCTTTTTCTACACAAATTCAATTACAAACAGGTGCAAATTATATACAGAGACAATTAACTGGATGTATAGCAAACAGTATAGGAATATCAACAAGTATAGGTGAACCTGTAAATGGAACCCTCGATGCCACATTCGGAAAAGAATTGGCAGTCACCACAACAAATGGTGCAAGTATTCTAGATCAAACAGGGGTTGCAGGCGATCCATTAACATTTGCACATGGTACTTTCTTAGTTTCAAACGGAACAAACACATTACAAGAAGTAGGAGAAATACAATCATTTGATATGAATATTAACCAAAATGCAGAATTACTTTACAAACTAGGACAACACCACGCAGCAGAATCATTCAGAAAAGTATTAGACATTACAGGTAGATTCCAAACATCATGGAGAGACACAACACTATTAACACATATATTGAACCAAGCAAATGATACAACTGAAACTGACGGTAGTATTGCAGGAGCATCAGGTGGAGATGATTCTGGACTTGGAGCAAAATTAACATTTTCACACGCAGGCGATAGTGGAAAAACAATGATCATAACATTCAAGGGTATATCATTTGGAGAACATAATGTAACAGGTTTAGAGCCAGTTCAACCAGTGTTTGAAGAATTACCATTTAAGGCAAAATCAATACAAGTAGAAGCAACTGTATAATAACCTTTATTAAATAGACACATTAATAGACCTTATGGGTATTAAGACAGCAAAGATCAAATATAATGGTAAAGAAGCCGTTGTAGAGTTTATTGACTCCTTAACTTTTGGGGAAGTTGAAGACCTAGTTGGAGACTCTGTTGACCTTTCTGATATAACAAAACCCAAAATAGATTTAAAAACATATAGAATGAATCTATTATTGACTGTGATAAAGAAAGCACCATTTAAAGTCGGTGACTTGACCACGCTTCAATTATTAGAAGCAAAAACAGTTCAAAAAATACTCAAGGAGGTGCTAAGATTCCACCCTTTAGTAAATTATATAGAGGACTGGATGGGAACATTCCAAAGCTTGGACGAGCTGAAGAAGTCAAATACCTAATATACTATTTTTGTGCAAACCAATTCGGATGGGATAAAGAGCAAGTTGATAAGCAACCTATGGACTATTTAGAGAAACTTTTTGCCACTCATAAGAAAACTGCAAATGATGCAGAAAAGAAAGGTGGTGTATCTCCACCCTCAAGGAATATTAGGAAAAACTTTTAATACTAAGATGGAAGATATATAACATGGGAATTAATGTAGATACCATATCTGAAAGATTATTAAAAATCATTGAAGATGTGTCTAAAAACATGGAAGAAATGGATCATGGTTTACAAGGTGTAGCCAAAGCCATGACTAATACTGTTGGAAAATTAGAAGTATTGGACAAACATATCGAACTTCAGAAGAATTCACATGATTTTTGGATGAAACAAAGAGATAAAGAGATTAAAGTGAAACAATCATTATTAGATATTGAGTCAAAATTAAGTGCCCAAAAGTTTAGACAGAAGATGGATTTAGATAGACAGCACGAAGAAGGTGTGCAGAGAAACATTAGATTAAGACATAATTTAAATGAAATGAATCAATCATTTAGTACAGTTTCAAGAATGTTACATGGAATTAGTTTGACAGGTGGAGCTGGTATGGTAGGTGGAAGTGCTGTAGGATTAGTAAAAAAACAAATGGATATAAGTTCATTGGAAAGAGCTGTAGCTGGAAAAGAATCAAATCTTAAAAGATTAGAACATGATTTTATAAGTCCAATAAAATCCGAACAAGAAAAATCAGAAATTGGTGAAGAAATTCACTTTTTAAAACAAGCAATAAGACAAACTAAGCAAACATTAGGACAAGAAAAAGATTCACCACAAGGTCAATTATTAGAAAATAATAAACATTTAAAAGGAATGGCTCAAAGAATGGAGGGTGTAGGAAATTGGATTGGTAAAAATAAAACAGGTATTGTTATTAGCGCTGCCAGTTTAGGTATTTTGGTTGGTATGTTTAAGAAAATGTTAAGTGTGTCACCTATGTTACAAAAAATGTTAGAGTTAATGAATATGACCTTCGGATTAATTTTAAGACCATTTGGTGACTTTTTGGGTTTCATATTAAGACCAATAGCCATGATGTTCTTAGCTTCAGTTATGCCATTCTTTAAAGAAGCATATCCTCTACTAGCAGAACTAGGAACTGCACTTGGAGGAAAATTAGCAGAGTTACTTAAAGGAGAAATAGACCCTATAGAATTCTTAAAATCAGTTCTCAATTTAACATTTACAGCAATTACTCCACAATCAGTATTAGCATGGGTATTTGGTTCTCCAGAAGAGAAAGCAGAGAATCAAGAAGGTGCTGTAGGTGCAATAGCACTTACAGCAGGCGCTGCAACGATACCAGCTACATATGTTGGAGCAAAAGCAACAACAGCTGTTATGAGAAAGGGAATGGGTTTATTTGGATTTGGAGGAAGTACACCAAAACCCCCAACACCTCCACCAAAAATGCCATCAAGTGGATCAGGTGCTCCAATCAAACCTTCAGGTACAGGTTCAGGTTCAAGTAGTGCTATAAATAAACTAAACTCTATGAAAAACATGATACCAAAGAATTTACAAAACCTTGCACCAGCAGTTTCTAGTGCATTGAAAAACCCAGCTATGGGTCAATTATTAAAAAGAGTACCTTATCTTGGAACTGCTTTAATGCTTGGTTCTGTAGGTTTCGGTTTATTAAGAAATATTGTTGGTGAGGAAGAATATCAAAAAATGTATAAAGAATTAGAGTGGATGGGTGGAGCCCAAGACTTGTTCATGTCAGAGCAAAAATTAATGGCAGAAGGTCAAGCTACATTTAATTCAGTTGATCCTTTGTTTGGTGGTGGTATGAGTAATCAATTTGGAGGTTCTACAACTTCTTCAGATGGTGTAATCACATACAATATAACTAATACAACTAATATTGGAACTATTGAAAAGGAGGCAGATGAAGTAGAAATTCAACAGAAAATAGAAAATCATATCAATGAATTTGGGTACATGAGTGGTTAGAATGGTTACTCCTTTTATTATTAAACATATAAGTGAAAGTGATGATGAGATGACATACACTGGTGATAACATAACCAACATAACTATGGAATTCAATACACCTATTGCACCAATGCCTTTACCACAGCAAGAAGATAAAGAAAATATTCTTATCAAAGTAGAGGGTAACACAACAATAGCAAACATAGCTTGGAAAGTAAGAGATTTAGGATCAGGTAATTCCCCATTCTCAGCAGGTGATTCATCTACACACCCACATAATACTCAAGCCGTGGCAGCTTACACAGCTATGAGAATTGTTCAGTTTTTTAAAGATAGATTCGTGCCTGTTACAGTTGGAGATAGATATAGATTGACAATAGGTGACGAACTTGTTATGGAAGGTACTTTAATGAAAATGTCATTTAATATTAGTGGAACTTCACCAGTTGTTTGGGATGGAACTATGCAATTTGTTCATGGTAATGTTGCTTCTTCAGTAGATGGTGATTATGCAGAACAACCAACATATACTTCAATAGTTGATGATTCGACAGCAAACTCTATAAAAATAAACGGTATAACAACTCAATATCACGGTGTTGATGACGGTATAACTGGTTATAAAGTAAAGTATAAATTAACAGATGCAACCTCATGGTCTTCAGTAACCCACTCTACTACAGATCATACTGATCTTGATTTCGTTGTAAGTGTAGGTGGAACTGGAACATTTGAGGTAAAAGTAAGTGCTATAACATCAACGCATAGTGAAAATGTTTACACTATTCCTACAAGTGTGACAGTATCATAATGACAAGATATAAAGCAGTTTGGGAGAACCGTGAACCAAACTCAAGTAATTATAAAGTGAGAAGGGGTAGTCTAAGAATAGAGAGATCAAAAATAAAGATAAACGGAAGTAGGGCTGCTGATACAGCAAATATGACAGTAAAAGGTAATTATGATGTATCTATTGGTGACACATTAACTTTCTTACATGATGATGTAGATGTTGATGATTTGAAATGTGCATGGAATTTCTATTATAGTTTAAGAGATGAAAGTGGATATAATATTGATTTACAGAGAGTTAACAGTAGTGGAAGTATTATATCTGAGCCTACTACTCAATACGGTGTAGAAACTTCAACAACTTCTAGGTTTTTAGGTCAAAAATATTTAAACTGTAATGGATCAGATTCTAGATTCCGTGCAGTACAAAATGATTATGAAAACAATAAAGTAATAGACTTTAATAAATCATGTGACATATTTTTGTATATAGAAACACCATCTTCTGTTTCAGGTGAACAAGTTATATTTTCACGTATGAATGGAAGCCGTGGTGTAGAAGTTGGTTTAAAAAGTAATGGTAGCACAATTTATGCTTTTGCAAGAGCAAATGGAAGTAGTTCAAGCTCTGGATTTGATTCAACTGTTGCATTACCAAATAGTAAGTCATGTGTCATAAGGGTTTATAGAAACGGTGATACGCTTGTTTGTAAAACAAATGATAGTATAGTTTCTTCTTCTGGAGGACAAACGTTTTCTTTTAGTGGAGACTTGGATGATGTTTCCAACTTAACAAATATACACGTTGGCTGTGATCGTAATAGAAGTAATTTATTTAATGGTAAAATATTCGCAATAAGAGTATATGATAAAAGAATGCTTCAATCAGATGCTACAAGATCATACAAAAGATTGTTACCTTCTTCAACAATGAAATTTGGTGGTTTTGTTAACCATGTAACTGATCGTGGTGCATTCATTGACATAGAAGGAGTTGGATATAGTAATGCATTTCTTAGAAATGTTGAATTACCAGCTTCTATTTTTCCAGAATTAAGTTCAAATGCAAAGAATGGTTCATATGTATATGATAATGCAAGTGCAACCACAAAGAAACGTACATTATTGGAAAACATTTTAAATGATATTATAACCTCATTGAATAGCAAATATTTGGATAGACATGGTGAGGATTTGGCTAATGGTAAACTTGGTGTTGATATACCACTTGAATTTCAATATCAGAATACTAATGATGAAGATGATAGTGGTTCAGGCTATCTTAGTAAAGAAAGTATGTTTCATATGAGAAATCTTAATAGATTCTCAGCAGGTGGATATTTACTTAATATAGTTCAAGCGTTGGCTATTTTAGGTGGTAAGGAATATAACTCTTCTGCTAAAGCAACTGCTACTGTTAGTGGTGGTGCAGTTACAGGGATTTCTGTAACAGGTGGGGGAAGTGGATATACAACAGCTCCTACTGTGTTTTTAATTGGTGGTGGATGTACATCAGATGCAACTGCAACTGCAACAGTTAGTGGTGGGGCAATAACAGGTTTTTCTGTAACAAGTGGTGGTAGTGGATATACCCATGCTCCAGAAGTTTTAATTCAAGGTTCATTCAGTCATTTAAATGGTGCAGATCAATTTTTTGTAAGTCCAAGAGGAACACTTGTATTTGAAAACGGAGAATTACCTGATAGAACATATTTTGATCAAGATAGTGGTTTTTCAATATATAATGAAGGATTTAACAGTTCAGGTATTGTTAATGATGTTACAGTTCATGGTAATCTTGCGTTTAAAGAGTCTTCATATCACATATCTTCATTCTCTAATGGCTCTGTTATTAAATTACGAGATCAGTTTACAAACACATCAAACAATAATAATAAGAAACATTTTCTTGATTTAAGTGCTGTTATAGCATTAGATAGTAATGGTCAACCAATAAGAAATCTTGTTTCAAGTAATTCAGGTACTAACCAATATGATTGGGATGGTAATGATTTAACAATAAGGGTTGATTCAGGTGGTGTAGTTGAAACACATACCCACAATGATAATAATACTTTAGTTGTAGGTAAATCTCATGGTGCATACAGCGCTGGTCTTCAAGTATTAAATGGTGACAATCTCATAGGTGAAACAGTAAACAAACTATCACTTCAAATTGAAAAAACAGGTTCACCACAACAAAATTATTATTTCAAGGTATATGATAGTAGTGGAGTTCAAAAAGCAACATCTTCTGCTATAGATGCTTCAACACTGGTTGCTGATTATGAAGATGGTAGTGGTGATCCTGTGTGGACATCACATGAAATATCACCAGCTCGTGAAATTGCTGAAAATGATAGATTTGTTGTTGAATATGATGATACTGGAGATAGTGGTAGTTCTGACGGTATTAGATTATTATACACAAATGTTAATGGTTCAAATAGGGGTCTAGCAAAAAATTATCCTAACTCAACAGGTTGGACTACAACTGGAAGTGTTGATAATAATGATCTTTCATTTAAACTTGAAAACACAGAAGGATATAGTGCATTGGAAGCAGTTATAAGATATATTGATTTAACCAATAATGGTAGTGTGTTAGGTGGAGATAGTAATTCAAACTTTGGTTCATATTATTTCCAACAAAACCAATCAAGTATAAAAAAGTACGGAATACGTTCATTAAAGTATTATTTTCCTCAACTAAAAGATATAACAACGGCAGCGTGTATGTGTAGAAGGCTTTTAGGTGCTAGGGCTGAGCCAAAGAAAAGCATAATGGTTATAGCTCCAAGATTGGCAAATAGTGTCAATATAGGTTCAAAAATAAAGATAACAAAAGAGTCCAAAAACATACATTCAGAAGACTTTATAGTAAAAACCATAGAATATAACATACCTAAATTCAATACTATTATAACAGCAGGTGATTTTAACTTCAATTTCTTGGATGATTTAAAGATTGTTAGTGATGATGTACGAGGAACCTCTCAAGAAAGGCTCGGAACACCACAATAATAATATAGGATGAGCCTTCGTTCAAAATCTTTAAATACTACTTTTGTGAAAACAATGTATGCAACTAATAGAAGGTAATGGTTTAGAACTCCCAAAAGGCATTAATCCAAAAGACAATATTTGTGTCGTTTTGAAAAGTGAAGAGGGAGATAAAAGATGGTTTTATGGTTCAAATTTAGTCACAACTGACGGTGATATTTACTATGCTAAAGTAGCATCAGGTGAAACACCAGCAACCAATGAAAATTTTGGTAGAACAAATGCAACTTGTATTCTACAAACAGGTGCAGTTACAGGTTCTGATGCACCAGTAAAAGGCGATGCATATCAAGATGTATTAACACCTTTAGTAGCAAACCATCAAAGTACAAACTCTGAAACACAATTAGTAGAATCAGGTTATCCAAAAACAGCAGCCACATCAGGTGGAGATGCAGATAACTCTAGTGGTGGTGGAGCAGATGCAGTAACTTATAAATTTACATGGAGTAAAACTGAAATTAACACAGGTTCAGGTAACCCAATCACAGGTGGTTGTATTACTGATAAAGACGGTTCATTGGCAAGTGGAAAGAAAATCTTAACACATTGGGGATTTACAGCACCAGCAACATTCCACAAGACCAACACAGATACCCTAACACTATACGTTAATCACACTATGCTAGGAGCATAGAACTTAATTGGCTTCTAAGATCACCATGGGTGGCATTTTTAATTTACTAGAAAAGCTCGGCATGAATTTCCCAAGTGGTAAATCTGCTTTAGATGCTAAGATAAAATTCAAGGAATCAACTTCCTTCGTATTAACAAATTCGACTGGCGATAAACAAGTAGGTAGTTAACATGGCACGTAAAGGTTATGGTCGCCCAGCAACCTTAGTTGACATAACTTCACACCCAGATGATGGTTCAAGTCCAGTAGGTTCTAATGAATGGAACGCAAATCCAAAAACAGATGGTATTCTAGGTTTCACTAAATCAACAGCACCTATATCTTCAAATGGGATTACAATAAAAGACTCATATGTTGAAGTAACAGATGCTGGAACAATTCATAAGATATTACCATCAACGGCAGCATTATCAGCTACAAATTATGGTTCAAACACAGATGGAGCAAGTACATCCATAAAATCCTTTGGTGAGGGTGATTTAATTTATGTTATAAAAGCAAACGGTGTGGGAACTGTCACACTAAATCATCAGCAATCAGGTGTTACAGATGGTAAAATAAATACATTAACAGGTAGTCCAATCGTATTAGATGAAAACGTACCAAAAATCTTTATGTGTAGAAATAAAGATCAGGCTGGAAACTTAGAGTGGTTTGAATATGGTGGTGGTACAGCAAGTGATTTAGATACTACTAATTTCGCAGCTTCAACATTAGTAGTGGAAGCAGAAGGGATAGGTTCAAATGATAATGATACAACTTTACCAACATCAGCAGCCGTAAAAAAATATGTAGATGACACTATAACAGCAGAAGATTTAGATACAGCAGGTGATTCAGGCACAGGTGCAGTAGATTTAAACAGTCAATCATTAACAATATCAGGGAGTTCAGGTATAACTACAACAGCTTCAAACCAAGCAATAACAGTTGCTGGTGATGTAGGTATATCAAATAATAAATTATTACAAGCAAATGCAAACGTAGCTGATGATGATTTCTTAAGAATTGATGGAACACAAGTAGAAGGTAGAACTGCAACACAAGTTAGATCGGATTTAGGTTTAGCAGCAAGTGCAACAACAGATACAACAGTTGCAACTAATGTAACATCAGGTACATTACCAGTAGCACAACTACCAACAGTAACAGTAGCAAAAGGTGGTACAAACTTAACCTCACTCACGGCAGGTGATGTATTATACGCATCAAGTTCAACAGCTTTAGCTAAATTAGCAAAACCATCAAGCCCTGATGGAGAAGTATTAACCTTTGCAAATGGAGCTTCTGCACCTTCGTGGGCAGCAGCAAGTGGTGGTGGAGCAACAGATACACACGCATATACCAATAAATCAAGTACAAGTTACGCTGGTACAGGTTCTAGTGGAACAGGTATTGATCTTAATACATTAGTTTCATCAGAAGCTAGTGGAGCTGGTGAGAGAGAAATTTTCATTAAAAAAATAGATGACAATAATGAAGGTGTCTTTGCTATAATTCATAAGAACGGAAAAGCTGTAGAAGTACAGATAGCGTAGGTCTATCATCATGGTAGAATATCTAAGTGGTAATAGAATACAAGGAAGTTCTACATTAACAACTTTGCCTAGTCCTACTGGATGGAAACTTCTTAAAAGATCCACTGCTGTTGGTTCAGGTGGAACACAAACAGTAGATTCAGGAACATTTACAGCTAAAGATAATCTTATGATTTTATCTCACATAATTAATGGTAATACAGGTGATGGTGACAACCCACAAGGAGCAATTAAATTTAATAGTTCAACTGGAAATGAATATGGTCAAACATTTAGTAGAGGTGCTGAATCAGGTAATGGTAATATAACACAATCAACAACAAATGGTTCAAGTGCAGTAGCTCAAATTGATATTTGGAATGGTCTTGGTTCAGGTACATCAGCATTTACTATGACAGAAATTGGAAATATTAGTAATTTTAAAAAAATGTTAAATTTTTCAAGTTGTTATGATAGAAATGGAACTACAGCTAGTAATGTTCCATGTAGAAGTGAAGGTAGTGGTGCATATTCACCATCTAGTTTAAGTACAAATATAACATCAGTTCAAGTGACAAATGTTGGTGACGGTGATTTTGATGCTGGAAGTGAAATTGTAGTATTAGGTGTAGATAACGATGATGATGGTTCATCAGGAACAAATTTTTGGGAAAAATTGGCATGGAATGGGTTAAGTGCAAACAATTCAGGCAGTCCTGATTATTTATGTAATGAATTATCATTTGCAAAGAAAAAATACCTTTGGATTAGAGAACATAAATTGGCAACAGGTAATACTAGATCAAAATACAGATTTAATGGAAATAGTAGTAATTATGCAAGAAGAATGAATGATTGGGGAACTAGTGGAAGTTCAAGTGATGATATTGATTCAACAAGTGCAAGTGAAGCTATGCTTTATGGTTCAGGTGGTGGTGCAGAAGCTATTTCTAATACATTCGTTGTAAATTCAGATTCATACACAAAATTATGTTTTACACACATTGTAGAACATAATAGTGATGGTGCAAACAACACACCTAGAGTATGGCAGTTTTGGTGGAAATGGGTTAATAATGCTCAAGTAGAAAATTTAACAATCTTTAATGATGGAACTGGAAACTTCGGAGTTGGATCAGAAGTTACCGTATGGGGTGCTGATTAATTGTCAGCAGTAGAAACTAACGCATGGCGAAGGGTAGCATTTAAAGATATTAGCACTAATACTAGAATAATTACTACACCTGATTTTGCTGATTATAATAATCTTCATGTAGTTATGTTATTAAAAAGAGGTGGTACACAAATTGCTAACGATATATATTTTGACGGTGTAAATTCAGGTAGTAAATATTGCCGACTTAGAAGAACAAATAATACTGTTTCACAAGGAGCAAGTGAAAATACTGTTGATGTTAGAGGTGATGAAGAAAATGATAGATATATTACATTTGATATGGAAAATTGGTCAGGTGAAGAAAAGATTCTTTATGGACATTTAATGATAGTTGGGGATGATGTTGAAGATCAACAGGATATACAATTTGGAGCAAAGTATGTAGAAAAATCAGGTCAGATTAATAATATTTCAGTAGATGCAAGGAGTGGAAATACTTTTGGAAGTGGTTCATACATAGCTGTTTATGCTTCAACACCAAATTCTATTACAGATGAAAAAACTACACTAACAAATGTACCAGCAAACACACGTTATGAAGAAACAGATACAAGAAAAATATATCGTAAAAATGCAAACTATACAGCAGTTACTTATTCAACAGATTTCTCAAGTAATACAGATTGGACAGAAGTTGGAACAGGTAACATAACAATAGATACAGGTAATGACCGTATGCAGTATAATTGTGATCATGGTGGTGATGATGATGCAGTAGTTTATGATTTGGGTGCTGGAAATGTTTCTGATACAGCATGGGTATTAAGATATAAATTCAATATGAGTGGTTCTAATGCTCCAGCACAATATATGATGCCAATGTTATCTTCTCAAAGTGTAGCTGGTTCTTCAAACACAACAATAGATGCACTTGGAATGTGGTTTGGTGAAACTGGCGGTGGAACTGGTGGTGCTTATGCAAATATACGATTATCAGATGGTGAAACTTCTCAAGGTGGAAGTTATCATGGAAATACCACAAGTGCATTTTCAAACAGCACAGATTATTATATTACTATGAAAAGGGAGTCAGCAACTAAATTTACTATTGAGATTAGAACAGGTAGTCATACAGGTAGTCATGCACTTGGTTCACCTATTTCAGCAACAGATATTCCAAGTACAGTTGGAGGATTACGATATATTTGTTTTAGAGATAATGATGG
>CAZKZG010000101.1:0-5945 GCA_964557215.1 uncultured Candidatus Nitrosopelagicus sp.
ATATTCTACATTATCTCTTACTGTGAGCCAAGGAAACAATGCGCCTTCTTGGAAGACCATTATGCGCTCAGGACCAGTATCATCAAGTTTTTTCCCATCAAGCATGATTTCTCCTCCATCAGGTTTTTCCAATCCTGCTAGTATTCTAAGAAAAGTAGATTTACCACATCCAGATGGACCAACAATACATACAAACTCACCATCATTTACAGTAAGATTTACGCCTCCCAGTGCTTTTAGTGGTTTTCCATCATGTTGGAAAAATTTTTCAACGTTTTTAGCTTCTAGTTTACCCATTTTGATTTTTCTCCGATGGTATTATCGAATTGTCATACTCATAAAAAATTTCATTAATATCATATCCTTCACGTCCAAGGTATCCTAATGAATCAGCTCGTTCAGCAAAAGTGTAAACTGATTTTCTCAACGGGTCAGATGTAATAATTAGATTCGAAAATGACTCACTAATTATTTCATCTGGTAATGTTTTACCCATATAACCTGTCAAAAACTCACTATAGATTTTTTTTGTTTGCTCAGGATTATTATTTATCCATTGAACTGTTTTTTCATTAGATTCAATCCAATTTTGTATTACTATTGGGTTACTTTCAACAAAGTCTGTTCTGGCAATCAACAATACAGATGAAAATTCTTCATCAGGCCAAAATTGACTTTCATTAAATATTCTAATTCCATCAAGTTCTTGAACAAGCATTGTAGCCCAAGGTTCTGGAACCCATGCACCATCAATATCACCTTTTGCAAATAATGTGTATATATCAGGATTTGAAATATTTAGAACATAAACTGTTCCGCCTGTTTCAACTGGTTTTAATCCGTTCGATGATAAATAATGCCTTAATGAAACATCTTGTGTGTTACTAATTTGTGGAGCTGCAATTCTCTTTCCATCAAAATTTGCAATTGAATCTAAACCAGAGTCCCTCTGTGCAACTAAACTTGCTCCTCCATCTGCAGCTCCTGCTAAAATTTTTAGTGCATTACCATCAGATTTTAAATAACCATTAATCACTGGACCCGGTCCAACATATGCAATATCAATTGAATTTGAAAACAAGGATTCTATCACCTGTGGACCACTATCAAAAACTTTTACATCAATTTCAATTTGCTCATCTAAATTTTCTTTGAAAAATTCATTTTCCATACCAACAATTGGTACTGCATGTACAATACTTGGAAAAAATGCAATTCGAATTTTTTCTTCTGATGTATCAACATATGATTGAGTCAAACTCGAGATTACAGCAATTGCTATAGCTACTACTCCTATTCCAATTAGGTATGAAATTTTCATAAAACAGCGTTATATCTGAAAGTTAAATAGTGATCGAATTTTAGCTTTGCCTACTGATTTTACTCACATCAAAAAAATCAATCTAACCTTCGGAATAGTTGTGAACATAAAAGATAAATGATAAACTGGATTCAGACAGTTGCTTGAAAAAACAAAAATCGATACTTGCGTTCTCTGGGGGTCTTGATACTTCAGTTGTCGTAAAGTACATGCAAGAAATACATGACATGGATGTTATTACAGTTACAGTTGATGTTGGACAAGGTGACAACCAAAATAAAATTGCAAAAAAAGCAAAAAAACTAGGAGTAATAAAGCATTACAATATTGATGCAAAAAAAGAATTCGTTACTAATTTTATTTATCCTGCAATCAAAGCAAACGCATTATACCAAAAAAAATATTGTCTAGCAACTGCACTTGCACGTCCATTGATTGCACACAAAGTTTTAGAAATCGCAAAAAAGGAAAAAGTTTCATCACTAGCACATGGGTGTTCTGGAAAAGGAAACGATCAAGTTCGCTTTGATAATTCACTTCGTGCTGGCTCTAATTTGCCTATCATTGCACCAATTCGAGATTTAAATTTGGATCGTGAGACAGAATTAAAATTTGCTAAAAAACATGGAATAGACATTGATAGCGTAGCAAAAAAGTTTAGTATTGATCAAAATTTATGGGGAAGAGCAATTGAAGGAGGTGTACTTGAAAATCCATTTAATGAACCACCATCTAATGCATTTATTTGGATAAAAACACAAAACCTTCCAACAAAACCAACATATCTTAAAATTAAATTTAGTAAAGGAATTCCAATTGAAGTTGATGGAAAGAAACTACCACCTGTAAAATTAATTGAGTATATTAACAAGAAAGCAGGTGCTAATGGAGTTGGAATAATTGATCATATTGAAGATAGGGTTGTTGGTATAAAATCACGTGAAGTTTATGAAACTCCTGCAGCAATTTGTTTGATTGAAGCTCATTCAGATCTTGAAAAAATGGTACATACAAAACATGAAACAAAATTCAAGTCGTTAGTAGATGATGAATGGTCCTGGCTTGTTTATTCTGGTTTATGGGATGACCCACTAAAAGAAGATTTAGATAAATTCATAGAACAAACACAAAAACGTGTAACTGGTACTGTGAAATTAAAACTATTCAAAGGTAGTGTAAGGGTTGTAGGCAGGGAATCAAAATACTCGTTATACAGTCATGATATTGCAACATATGGAAAAGAATCAACATTTGATCAAAAACTGGCAAAAGGCTTCGTTGAACTGTGGGGTTTGCAGACAACAGAAGCTAATAAATTCTAGATAGAATTGGGAAAAAATTATGAATTGCCCAGAATGTGACGCAAATTTGAACATACCTGATGATGCAGCAGTAGGAGAAATTGTTTCTTGTGCTGACTGCGGTGCCGACTATGAAATTGCTAGAAAAGAAGGTTCTGATATAGAGCTAAAGCAAGCCGAAACAGTTGGCGAAGATTGGGGAGAATAATTGCATAAAATTTGTATTGTGTTTGACCGATTAAGAACTGAAGAAAAATTACTTCAGACACAAGCGTCTGAAATGGGCTATGAAACATCTATGGTCGACGCAAAGACAACAAGGTTTGATACTAACAGTAACAAGAATGCTTATAATTTTGGTGATGTGGTACTTGAGAGATGTATAAGTTACTATAGGGGATTACACTTTACTGCATGTCTAGAATTTTTAGATGTTCCAGTAATCAATTCATTTAATGTCTCAAATACATGTGGAAACAAAATGATTACTTCAATGTTGCTTAAAAAAAATAATATACCAACTCCAAGAACATACTTCTCCTTTTCTGCTGAATCAGCAATGGAACACTTTGAAAATGTAGGATACCCATTGGTGATTAAACCAATAATTGGAAGTTGTGGACGTAGTGTAATACCAATAAAGGATAAAGACACAGCTGATGCTATAATAGAAAATCGCCAAGTTACAGATGGCCCACAAGATAGAATATACTATTTACAGGAAATGATTGACAGACCACCAAGAGATATTCGTGTTATTACAGTTGGTGATCAGCCAATAGCTGCAATGTATAGGAAATCATCTGGAGGGTTTAAGACAAACATTGCACTTGGTGCAGAACCTGAGATATGTAAAATTACCAACGAAATTGAGGATTTGTGTGTAAAGGCATCAAAAGCAGTAGGTGGAGGGATCTTAGGCATTGACTTGATGGAAGATAAAAACAAGGGCTTAGTTGTACATGAGGTCAATAATACTGTTGAATTCAAAGGCTTAGTCAAGGTTGCAGAGAAAAATATTCCTAAAGAAATGATTGATTTTGCAATTAATCACATAAGAAAATAGCTCAATTAACGTTAAATTATGCTGTATTACGAATAAGGATTGTAAATGAAAGTAGGAATTGTAGGCGCATCGGGGTATGTTGGAGGAGAAGTACTTCGACTTTTGGTTAGTCATCCAGAAGTGGAAGTATCTATGGTAACATCTAGACAATATGTTGGTGACTATATTCACAGAACACATCCTAGTTTGAAGGGCTTCACAGAACTAACATACTCAGAACTAGATTATGACAAGATGAGTGATAAATGTGATTTGGTGTTTACTGCAGTTCCACATGGTACTGCTACTGAAATTGTAAAATCATTTTATGACAGAGGTATGAAAATTATTGATCTTAGTGAAGATTATCGTTTGCACAATCCAGAAGACTATGGCAAATGGTATGGATGGGAACATCCACATCCAGACTACTTGGAAAAATCAGTCTTCGGAGTTCCAGAACTTCATCGTGAACAAATTAAAAATGCACAACTTGTTTCATGTCCAGGTTGCATGGCAGTAACATCAATGCTTGCACTTAATCCACTAATCAAAAATGATTTAATTGACAAGGATCACATTATAGTTGATTCAAAAATTGGATCATCTGGTGCAGGTGCTGGTGGAACAACCGGAACACAACATGCAATGCGTGCTGGTGTAATTAGACCATACAAACCAGCAAAACATAGACATACAGGTGAGATTGAACAAGAGTTAAGTGAAACTGCTGGAACCAAAATCAAAGTTGCAATGAGCCCACATGCAGTAGATATTGTTAGAGGAATTCTTTGCACAAATCACACATTTCTAAAAAGAGAAGTTGATGAGAAAGAACTTTGGAAAATATATCGTGCAGAATATGGAGATGAACGATTTATTAGATTAATTCGTGATAAAAAAGGGCTGTACAAATTTCCAGACCCAAAATTTGTTGTTGGTTCCAACTTCTGTGATATAGGATTTGATTTGGATAATGACAATAATAGATTGATTGCATTATCTGCATCAGATAATCTCATGAAAGGTGCTGCAGGCTCTGCCATTCAGAATATGAATGTGATGTCAGGCTTTGATGAGATGCAAGGAATTATGTATTCCCCATTAACACCTGTATAACAGATGATAACAATCAAAATTGGTGGAAGTGTAGTAGATAATCTTCATCCAAGCACTATCTCAGACATCAAAAAAATAGCAGAGCAAGAGGGTGTCATTCTTGTGCATGGTGGGGGAAAGGAGGTAACAAAAGTTACAGAGCAACTTGGTAAAGAACCAAAGTTTGTAATATCTCCAAGTGGAATTAAAAGTAGGTACACTGACAAAGAAACATCTGAAATATTCACAATGGTAATGTCTGGAAGAATAAACAAAACAATAGTCCAAATGTTACAAAAGAATGGAATTAATGCAGTTGGTCTTTCTGGAATGGATGGTAAAGTAATAGAGGCAAATAGGAAGAAAAAACTCATCATCACGAATGAAAAAGGCCGAAAACAGGTAATTGATGGTGGATACACTGGTAAAATTTCTCATGTAAATGCAGATCTAATCTCTACAATTTTAGAAAAAGGCTATACACCTGTAATTTCACCTATTGCAATAAGTGAGGAATTTGATTTCCTAAATGTTGATGGTGACCGAGCTGCTGCAAATGTTGCAGGTCATGTTAAGACTGACAAGGTGCTATTCATAACAAATGTTGATGGATTACTAATGGATGATAAGTTAGTTGAAAGTTTGACTCTATCAGAAGCAAAAGAGATTTTACCAAAAATTGGATTTGGAATGGAAAAGAAAATTCTTGCTGCAACTGAAGCGTTAGAAATGGGTGTCACAGAAGCATTAATTGCAAATGGTCAAAAGGAAAACCCCATATCCTCTGCAATTTCACATAATAATTGTACGGTGATAAAAAATGACTGAAGATCAATATCTAGGAAACCTTTACCAAAGATTTCCAGTAACTATAGAGAAAGGACTTGGTGCGCATGTATGGGACACCAAGAATAAAGAATACATTGATTGCATGGGAGGTTACGGTGTTGCACTTGTTGGTCACAGAAATGAGCGGGTTGTAAATGCCATAAAATCACAGGTTGATAAAATTATTACTGTCCATAGTTCACTTTATAGTAAAACAAGGGAAGAATTTCTAGAGACACTGTTTAAGGCTGCCCCTAAAGGACTAACTCAAGCTCACCTGAATAACAGTGGTGCAGAGGCAATAGAAGCTGCAATGAAATTTGCTAGAAAATTCACTGGTAAGAAAGGAATG